>RFHL01000439.1 GCA_003696875.1 Bacteroidota bacterium
AAGTAGGGCACCGAAGAAAAGCGGGCGTCGTCAGAGAAGCGGCTGTATTCATTGAACTTGTCGCCCAGGAACCCTCGCACGACGGCCCCCCAGGGGACAAAACCGATCCCCAACTCTTCACAGGTATCCAGGATCTGGTTTTCCATGGCCCGCTCCATCAGGGAGTACTCGCTTTGCAAGGCCGTTACGGTCTGCTCTTTGTGCGCGCGGCGGATCGTGTCCGGCGACACTTCCGAGAGCCCAAAGTGCCGGGCTTTCCCCTCTTTTATGAGGTCCTTCACCGTCCCGGCGACCTCTTCGATCGGCACATTGGGATCGGCCCGGTGCAGATAGAGCAGGTCAATCCGATCCGTTTGCAGGCACTTGAGCATGCCTTCGACGGCTTTTCGGATATGCTCCGGGCGGCTGTTTCGCCCACCCCTTTGCCCCTCATCAAAAGAGAATCCAAACTTGCTGGCAATGGCCACCTCGTCCCGCACCGGGGCGAGGGCCGCACCCACCAGTTCTTCGTTGGTAAAGGGGCCATACACCTCCGCCGTGTCAAAAAAGGTAACGCCCAGCTCCACCGCTCCCCGGATGACAGGGATCATCTCGGCTTGACTCCGGCGCGGGTTGTAGCTCCCGCTCGTCATGCTCATACAGCCCAGGCCGATGGCGGAAACCTCCAGGGAACCCAGGTTTCTTTTTTCCGGATTCACCTGCCTTCCCGGAAAAGAGGATTGGGATTGTTCTGAGGAAGACCGGGCAAACAGACTGGCTCCGGCCGCAAGGCCCAGGAGGCCCAGCAAAGATCTGGCACCAAATTCTCTCCGGTTGAATCCGCTTGTCTTGATGGGTGACGTTTCCTTTTTCATCATGAGTAGGGGCTTTAAGGGATAAGGGAAAAGAAAAGCTACGGTTTTCGGTGGTGCCTGTCAAATGTTCAGCCAGTAGGTCAGCTTCAGGTTGATGGACTGGAAACGAGGCCGTACTGATGCGCCAGGCCCATCAGCACGGCACTCAAGCAACCCAGAGTCAGTCCATAGCGGAGGCGGAAAAAAGCGAAAACCGGGAATGAATGCATAGCCTTGTCCGTTGGTGAAAGCCGGCCTCAAGGCCCCGGAACAAAGCTCGCCATCTGCCATTCGCCTCCCTATCGCGGATCAAATGCAGACTTGCCCATTTCAAACCACCAGACCCGTATCAGGCGGATCGAAACTGCGATGGGCTGATTTCCAGGTGTTTTTTGAAGAAATGGTTGAAATGCGCAGGCTCGGAAAAGCCCAGCGAATAGGCGATTTCGGAGACGTTCCAATGGTGATGCCGCAGCATCACCTTGGCCTCCTGCAGCATGCGCTCGGCGATGTGCTGGGTGGTGGTCTTCTGGGTGGTCTCTTTCAGCACCCGGTTGAGGTGGTTGACGTGCACATTGAGGTGGTCGGCAAAGTCCGAAGCCGTACGCAGGCGCACCTGCGGGTGCGCTTCCTCAATGGGAAACTGTCGCTCCAGCAGCTCAAAAAACAAACTGGTGATGCGCTCGGCCGCATGGGTATTCCGCTTGGCCGGGGCCGGGTCAGGACTCATCTTGGCCGCAAGGTGCAGCAGCTCGAAGACCAGGTTGCGCATCAGGTCTTCCTTGTGCACGTAGTCCGAGGCCATCTCGGCCATCATGCGCGTAAATACCTGCTCAATCTGAGGCACCTGTTCATCTTTGAGTTCAAAGAGGTGCGACCCTCCCGGCTGAAACACGCCGTAGCGGCTGATGTCGCCAAAGCCCTGAAAAAACGCCCGGTCAAAAATGCAGAAATAGCCGCTCTGGATGCGGTTGTGCTCCCATTTGTAGGGAATGAGGGGATTGGAAAAGGACAAGACTTGCTTGTGCACCTCGATAAACCGGTCGGCATAGTGTACCCGGCCACTGCCAAAGGCCAGCATGATTTTGTAGAAATCCCGTTTCCGATATGGCACCGGCTTGGCGTGCTTGCCCACAAAGGGGTCGAGCTGGAAGACATTGAAGTGCCCCAGCGTCCGGCCCAGGTCGGTGGGGACCTGCTGGAACTTTCGCTGGTAAAATTCGGTGAGCTTCTCGGGTTGTCTCATGGGCATTGCGGTGCGAACGGTGGGTATCTCAAGAAAGCGAACACCGCTTTCCGCTCTGCCCGATAATCAAAGATTTTCTTGCGAAAATCAAACCCCCAGCCGAAAGCGGCTGGAGCGGGTGCCAGTGTAGCTACCTCTCGCCCAGACGAGCGCCTCCACTCAATCCGCCGCGCAAGCCGAAGGCAGATACCCAAAATGGTTCTTAAAGCAACGAGAAAAACTCTCGGCATTCCGATAGCCTACAGCCTGGGCGACCTCCTGTATCGAACCACTGGCTCCGGCCTGGATCAGTTGCCGCGCATGCTCCATGCGCACCGCCTGCAGGTACTGCACCGGGGTACGCCCGGTGAGGCGCTTGACCTGTCGCAGCAGGGTTGATTCGCTCATGGCAAAATCCTCCGCGATCTGGGGCACCGACAACAGCGGGCAGGTATAATGCTGCGCCACATAGGCCTGAAAACGGCCCAGCCAGGTCGCATCGCGGGTAGCGGTTCGGGAGCGGCGAGCAGGCGCGCAGGAGAGAGAGCGGGAATTCCCCCTGGCAATTTGCCAGGGACTCGTGCTACACAAAAGCATGGGATGGGAATTGAGATGAGGAAAAAAGTGACACCCCAAGATCCACCGGCTGCCGCCCCGGCGGTAGCGTAATCCTGCCGGAAACGCCTTTCCGGTGCTTTTACCCGACCAAGCAGGTATTTTTACCTGTTTGAAACTTTTCCCTGAATATTTCTAAAGATGGTTATATTATTGCCACAACCCGTGGCAGCATTTTCCCATTTCCCTCCCCATTTCCCCACTCCCCCTATACCATGTATTGGAAACCTCTCTTTTTTATCAGCACCCTGGGCTGGCTGAGCATATGTTTGTTCAGCCAGTGTACGCATGAGGGACCCTCCCCTGCCGCCGGGCCTATGGCCCCGGCTTCGGAGGTATTCGACACCCTTCAATGTGGCCCCGGCCACAAAGATCCCGCCTGCGCCCGGGTTCCGGCGCAAATAGCCTCGTATACGGATTTCCTGGATTCGCTCCGCGGGTCGATCCAGCCCGGGGTGGACCCCATTGAGCCCGGGGCCCCGACTGTCGAGGCCCTCACCCAGGAGCTGCTCAGTCTCAAGGGCTTTCGCTTCGATGCCCGCGAGCTGGCCTGGATCGCCCAGCAGGCCCAGGCTCAGGACTCCATGGTCTATGTGATGCTGGCCGTCAATGACGACCCCAAGTCTATAGCCTATCGCAAGTCCCTGGACAGCCCCATCCGCTATCTGGACCTGTATTTTCAGGTCGTGACGCCCGAGGGCACCCCCATTTTTTTCCGGCCGGATAGCACTCTCAAGCTCAACGATTACGCGGACTTTCCCCAACCCTGTCCCCCTTATTGCCCCTAGAAGATCCCTCATGATGCTATGAGTGTATCCATCGTTATGGGGTGGATCTTTCTGGCGATATCGGCGGGAGGCTGGGCTTGGTACTACCGGAGACTACCGTTGGCCATTCGATACCTGGGGATGTATCTGACCCTCAACCTGATCGTACAGCTAGCGGCATCCTGGATCGCGTTCCATGCCGACAACCCCAACAACCTTCCCCTACTCCACCTGAACACCCTGCTGGAATTTGTCTTTTTCTCCCTGTTTTTCAGGGAGATCTATATTGACATGCCGTTTTTCAAGCGATATTTCTGGTGGGGGCTAGGGGGTGGGAGCCTGTTGCTGATTGCAAATTCGTTCTTTTGGGAACCCATCTGGGGGTTCAATACCGTGGCCAAGGCGGCGGTA
>RFHL01000440.1 GCA_003696875.1 Bacteroidota bacterium
CACGTCGATCTTCTCCCCGATACGCCCCATGGCGTCGGTGAGCAGGTCGGCGACGGTGCTGCCGTCCATGCTGAGGCCCTTCAGGGCGTCGAGGTCAGCGGGGCTCTCCTTCAGCGCCAGCTCGGCGATTTTGGTCCCCATCCCCTGGAAATCATCGTTACGAGCGACAAAGTCAGTCTCGCAATTGAGCTCGATCAGGGCAGCGTGAGAATTATCGGCATTGGCAGCGATAAAGATCGCTCCCTCCTTGGCATCGCGATCGGCGCGCTTGGCCGAGATCTTTTGGCCTTTCTTACGCAGGATTTCGATGGCGGCTTCGAAGTCCCCGTCGGCTTCGACCAGGGCTTTCTTGCAGTCCATCATACCGGCGCCGGTCATCTGGCGCAGCCGGTTCACATCTTTTGCAGTAACTGCCATGACAGTATAGTTGGTTAAAAAAGAAGGTTCAGAAAAGTTGGCGCAAAGATAGGGGTTTTATCCCGCAGAAACAACATGGCATTCAGGAGCCTGAATGGAGAAAGAACCCCCCTCGCCGACCGGGCCAGCGAGGGGGGAAAACGTGGACAGGGACAACCTCCGTTTAAAAGTCAAACTTGATGCCCTGGGCGAGGGGCAGCTCGTCGGACCAGTTGACCGTATTGGTCTGCCGGCGCATGTAGGCCCGCCAGGCGTCGGAACCGGACTCACGGCCGCCGCCGGTCTCTTTCTCACCGCCAAAAGCGCCGCCAATCTCGGCCCCGGAGGTGCCGATGTTGACATTGGCGATGCCGCAGTCCGAGCCGAGGTGGCTGAGGAAGTACTCCGACTCGCGCATGTTGTCGGTGAAGATCGCCGACGACAGGCCCTGCGGCACGTCGTTGTGGATCTGCACCGCTTCTTCCAGGCTGCTGTACTTGAGCAGGTAGAGGATGGGGGCAAAGGTTTCCCGCTGTACGGTTTCGTAGTGGTTTTCGGCCTCGACGATGGCGGGGACCACATAGGTGCCCGTCTCATAGCCTTCGCCTTCCAGCACCTCGCCGCCAAAGAGCAACTTGCCGCCCTCGGCCTGTACCGATGCCAGCGAAGCCTGCATGTTGGCGGTGGCATCGGTGTCCACCAGCGGGCCGATCAGGGTCTGCGCATCCAGCGGATGCCCGATCCGCTCCCTGAGGGAGCCATAGGCCTTGACGAGCTTGCTGACGAAGTCGTCATAGATGGCCTCATCGATGATGAGGCGGCGGGTAGACGTACAGCGCTGGCCGCAGGTACCTACCGCACCAAAGACGACGGCCGGCACCACCAGCTCCATGCGGGCATGGCGGGAGATGATGATGGCATTGTTGCCGCCGAGCTCCAGCAGCGAGCGGCCCAGGCGCTTGGCGACGGTCTCGGCGACCGACTTGCCCATACGGGTCGAGCCCGTGGCCGAGACCAGGGCTACGCGGCGGTCAGCCGCCATGAGCTGTCCCACTTCGCGGTCGCCTACGACGAGGTTGAAGACACCCTCGGGCAGGTCGTTGGCCTTGAGGACATCGGAGATGATACGGAAACAGGCCAGCGCCGTCAGCGGGGTCTTTTCGCTGGGCTTCCAGACGGTCACGTTGCCGCAGACGGCAGCAATCATGGCATTCCATGCCCAGACGGCCACCGGGAAGTTGAAGGCCGAGATGATGCCCACCACGCCCAGTGGATGCCACTGCTCAAACATGCGGTGATGCTTGCGCTCAGACTGCATGGTGAGGCCGTAAAGCTGCCGCGACTGCCCCACGGCAAAGTCACAGATGTCAATCATTTCCTGCACTTCGCCCAGGCCTTCCTGTAGGATCTTGCCCATCTCCAGGCTCACCAGGCGCCCCAGGGGCTCCTTGTACTGGCGCAAGGCGTCGCCGATCTGCCGTACGATCTCGCCCCGCTGCGGGGCGGGGACGTCCTTCCAGATGGCAAAGGCCTTCTGGGCTGTCTCGATGACCATGTCGTACTTTTCGGCATCGGCCATCTGGACCGAGCCCAGGATCTGTCCGTCAGCTGCCGAGCGGATCCCCACGTAGGGCCGGTCCGAGGCGTGCCAGGTTTCGGTCCCGGTGTGGATCACCGGGTTTTTTTCTTTGATCCCCAATGCGTGGAGCATGTCCACGATGTCCGGATTCAAGGTGGTCGTATTCATATGTAGAAGATATTTCGCGAGAAAAAAAGAAGAACACCGGCCGGCCAGATGCCGCAAAGCTCAGTGTTCTCCCGTGGGTCAGCATGAAAAAGGATAGGCCAGGCTTATCCTTCGGAATCGTCTTTGATGATCACGCCCGTAGCCTCAAAGGCGATCACCACTTCAGGCTCGGTATACTTGGCGGCGGCTTCCTCTTCGCTCATCCCACCGTCTACGGCGTAGTGGCGCAGGTCCTCCACCGAGGTGGTGTCGCGGTAGGCGTTGCCTTCGATAATGGCGATTTTACCGGGCGAGTCTTTGGGGACAAAGAAGCCGTAGTCCCGGAAGCGGACCCGCATATCCTCGCCATTGGCGAGGGTCATGGTCATCCAGCAACCCTTGGCCTGGCAGACCGCGGCGATGGGGCCTTCAAACTTGGCTCCTTCCAGACCGCCGTGCTGGTCCATCAGGCTGGTGAGCTCAGCAATGGGGACCGCGTTGGTCTCGTCGATCCGCAAGCCGTGGTAGCTGCGCAGGCCATCGGCCGAGACACTGTCTTCGGGATAGGTGATCACCTCATCCGTGGTGGCGGCGACCGTTTCTTCGTGCTGGTCAGCCTTTGCCTGCTGCTCCGCGGCGGGGGTACAGGCCGCCCAGATCGCGAGGGCCATCAGACCGAAAAGGAATTGCTTGAACATAGGTTTCCGATAGTGATAAAGATTGGGAGAAACAGACCGGAGGAGGATAGGCAACCCAAACGTGAAGTTGGGGCCATCCCGCTGCCGGAATAGCCCCAAAATTACACAATTTGTGAGGGGGGGACAAATCTTCCTTTCCTCCCTAAAACGTCATACTCACCCCCGGCCCCATAAAGAAGAATCCGGTCTTGGCCTGTGTCAGGTAGCCCCCACCCAGGTAGATGGGAATGTTCCATCGCTGGGTAGCATCCAGCGGCAGGATGCTCATAAAGGTGGCCACGCCCAGGTCGCGCATCCCATCGCCGCGGAAGGGAAGCACGTCGGTGGAGAGTACCCCCAGGTGCAGGCGGATGGAGGTTGGCTGCCGGATGAGCTGGTCGCGATAGAGGCCCATTTGCAGAAATGCGCCGAAGTTAAGGCTGTTGAGCACCTCGCTCCCGCTGCCAAAGCGGTTCATGATGATCGCCATCGGAAAGGAGACCTCTGCGGCCAGGTATACCTTGCGGGCGAGCACAAATTCGACTTCCTTGTCTTGGCCCCCCTCGGGATACACCCGGTTCTGATGGGCGATCCGGACCCGGATCCGGGCCCAGCCGGGCAGCTCGTCCAGCGGCATATTTAGCAGGCTTTTCAGGCTGAGGGTGCCTTCAAAGGCATCGCTCACCTGGTAGCGACCGTGCCGGGGCGAGGCTTCACCCGGCAGGATGATGATCTGCGTGCTTTTCTCCTCCTCCAGCTGTCGGCCCTCTGCATCCCAGAGAGAGATGCTCACTTCCAGATGCTGCGGTCCGTATAGGTCGCCAGCCTTCTCGATCATATCCCGATCAAACAAGACCTCGATGTCGGACAGGCTGCCGTACACTCGCTGCCGGGCGGGAAGGGTGGTGTACACAAAACGCCGGGATTGCACGCGCACCGACACAAAGTCCATCGCCCGCGGGCGGGCATACTCGCGCACCGGGATCTGATAGGGAGTCGGCTGGCCATCGGCCATCACCACCAGACTACGGGCCTTATGATTGGCAGGGAGAAAAAAGCCCGTCGCAACGAATCGATCCCGCGCTTGCTGGCTGTCTGCCGGCGCAAATCCCTTGAGGGTCAGCGGCAGGGCATGGAGGCTCTGACCATCAACCCGCAGGTCAAAGCTGTCGCCCGGCATGACAAAGAGGTCCTTGGTCCATTCACCGCCCGCTCGCCGCACATACACCTCTTCAATGGTCGGCGCCGGAATGACCGAAAAGTTGGTCACGAAGATAGCCCCGTCCGAGGACTTGATGTAGAGCGGACCTTCGTTGCGGCGATGCACATCATATGCCCGCAATTGGGCCCGCATCTTGCCGCTGCTCTCGATTTCGCGCACGTACAGCTCTCCGATAAAGTTGCCGCCAGACCGCTCCTGATCTTCAATCCGATAGGTTTGGCGCACGTTCAGGGCCAGCTTCTGCTCCATGCTGATCTCCTTGGCGGCATAGCGCGCGCCCTGGGTGAGGTACAGCTCTTCTACACCCAGGTCCAGAAAAGGGACCTTACCCCGCTTGACCTCAATCTCGAAGGGCGCGATGGTGTGATTGAAGAGAAATCGGCCACTGAGGCTGTCCCGTCTGGGGCGAAAGGTGCGATAGGGGATGCTCAGGCGGTGGGTGCCATAGCTGAGGGGGATGAGGTGTAGCTGCACCTGCCCGTTCTGAATCGTGAGCCGGTAGGCCACCTGAGGGGTTTTTTGCCAGACCGGTTGGGGGCGAATGTTGGCAGGCTGCAGGGCCTGAATGGGAATAATCGTCTCTTCGCCCAGATAGAGGACATAGTCTTGGGGCGCGGTACTCGTCTGGGTCTCGGTATAGGGAAACAGGGGAATGAGGGTATTGACGGTGTCACCCTGCCGCAGGGCGACCTGAAAGGTCAGGGCCAAGCCGTCATTGCGGGTGAGTTTGTCGAGGCGCAGCCGGGTGCGAAAGGTCGCCGAATCCAGTTGAATGAGGCTGTCGAGCAGGACCATATCGGCCCCGGGCAGGAAAGCAAGGCCTGTGATGGCCTGGGGAAAGGCCGGCTTGATCAGCACCTCCACGACCTCGGATTCCTGCGCAAACGCAAAGGGCAGGTATGGTCGACCTGCCTCGGTGATCCGGTCTTCGGTCCAGGAAAAGCTACCGGTCTCCAGAAATAGCTGCACATCGGCCAAGGCCGAGGAGTCGGTCTGGGCCCCGGCCCAGGCTGGCAACCAAAAAAGCAAGAGCAAATGGGGTTTCAGCAATCGCATCATAGGAATGGATTCGTTTTCGGCCCAAAGGTACGGGATGAAGGGCAAATGGGTTGAGCCGGAAGCGCAGGGAATACATTTTTTTATCCCCTATCTTTGACGTATGCCGTCGCCCGACACCTTACTCATCCTCTTTGTCAAGCATCCCCGGCGGGGAGAGGTCAAGACCCGACTCGCCGCAGGCATCGGCGAGGCCCGGGCCCTGGAGGTGTACCGGGCCTTACTGGCACATTTGCGGGTGGTGGCCACGCCCGTGGCCGCCGACAAAGTTGTCTTCTACGGCAATGAGGTCCCTAAGCAGGATCTCTGGGTCGAGACCGGCTGGCCTCGCATCCTACAGCAGGGCGCGGACCTGGGTGCGCGCATGGCGCAGGCCTTTGCCTGGGGATTTGCGAGAGACTACCAGCGCATCGCGCTGGTGGGGAGCGATCTGCCGCACCTGAGCCAGGCCATTCTGGAGGAGGCTTTTGGCCAGCTGCAGGCCCACCCGGCGGTGCTGGGCCCCGCCGCCGATGGCGGCTATTACCTCATTGGACTCACCCGGCCGGTGCCGGCCGTCTTTGCCAATATGGCCTGGAGCACGCCCCAGGTGGCGCAGGAAACCCGCCGCCGCCTGGCGGCGGCAGGGCTCAGCTGTGGCAGCCTGCCCGTCCTTTCTGACCTCGACACCGTCGAGGACCTGACAGGAACCTTCCTGGAAGATTTTTTGCCCCAACATGAGCCCGCACCCAAAAAGAATGTCCCCGCTCCGGTTACAAAACCGAAGCCCAGTGAATAAAGCCAGAGGCATAGATCATCATCCGTGATCCTTTTGTCTCGCTTCTCGATTCTGACGTCTAATCATCTGATACGTGCAACGCCTGCTTACCCCTGTGGTCTTTCTGACACCCATTCACACCGCCACACGTCCGCGCTTTCAGGATACACGCTTGGTCAAAGATGTCACACAGCCAGCGAACGCATATCACCCCTAGCGCGTAATTCATTCAAAGGCCATCGCCATTCAAAACGTCCTAACCGTCATGAAAAAAATCCTCCAAACCCTCAGCCTCCTTTCCCTGCTTGTCCTTGGCATGGGCCTGCAGCAAGCCGTCGCCCAGCGCATCAGCCTGACCGGCAACTTGGCCCAATTTCAGATCGCCGACGCCTCCCAGGGTAGCTCCAACATTGCCTACAATGGCGTAACGGACATGACCGCCAACCTGCGGCTATACTCCAAAAACAAATGGGCCCTGCGCGTAGGAGCCGGAGTCGAAAACCTGCGCTACCGCGTGAGCAGTACCGGACTCCAGACCAGCTACAACGCCCAGCGTAGCGACCTTAAGGGCCTCATCGGCTTGGAAAAGCACTTTGTCATCGCCAACTTCCTGGATGTGTATCCCGGGATGTACGTACCCGTCGTGATAACGGGGATAGACGAAATGCTGGAAGCCAATCTCGATAACATCGAAAATGGGGGCGTCCGCTCCGGTCTGGGCGTGATCCTCGGTGCCAACATCAAGCTTTTCAAAATCTTGCGGGTCGGGGTCGAATTTGACGCCAACTACGACAACTTCAAGCAGGCCGTTTGGGAAGGTATTGACGCCCAGTCGGTCGTGCCCATCCGCGGTATGAACTACCAGACCAATTTCACCCTCGGAATCGCCCTCTGATTGAGAGGTGAGAGCCGAGACAGGAGAGGCGAGACGGAATGGCCTTGGCCTGCCGCTTGTTTTCCCCTCACACTTGAATAATCTCCCGTTTTACGTTCCGGTTACTGCCCCTGCCGCTTGCCTGCGGCAGGGGCTTTGGTTATGGCCAGATCACCCGGCTCCCTGTGCCTCCAGCCAGTTCAATACGGCCTCATGGTCCCCGGCCCGAAACCATTGCAGCGCCGCCTGATGGCGGTAGTAGGTCAGCTGTCGCTTGGCATAGCGGCGGCTGTTGCGCTGAATGAGTCGCACCACCTCGGCCCGGTCGCGCTCCCCCGCAAAATAGGGCAGCCATTCCTGATAGCCGATGCTCTGAAGGCCAGGTGCTTCGGGGCCGTATGTCTCCACTAATGTTCGCACTTCGGCTTCCAGTCCCGCGTCCATCATGGCTTCCACCCGGCGATTGATGCGATCATAGAGCACCGAGCGATCATCATACAGCCCGACCTTTAGGGTCTGCCAGGGGCGGACCTTGGGAGGCCGCCCTTGCCGGAAGGTGGAGGCCGGTTGTCCGGTCGCCCGGTACAGTTCCAGCGCCCGCAGCACGCGGGCGGGATTTTGCCGGTCGATGCGGGCAAAGG
>RFHL01000441.1 GCA_003696875.1 Bacteroidota bacterium
AGAAAAACCGAGCTTGGCGGGCCAAGTGAGGCTTTTTCTGACGCCGTATGCGGGCAAGGGATCAAGCCAAAAGCAGACTTTATTTTTTGAGCGTTACTTCGTTGGGGATGAAGATACAATTCTCATCTGTGTATACCAGATAAATTCCCCCCAACCGCCAGGGAAGGGGCCTATTCCCCGCCGGTAAAATCCCTACCTTGTCCTCCAAAAGCAGACCCATGCAATCTTTCTTTTCCGGTCCGGAGCTGGTGCATTACGCCCGCCACCTGTCGCTGCCAGGCTTTGGGTTGGAGGCCCAGGCCAAGCTCAAGGCAGGCAAAGTTCTGGTCGTAGGCTGTGGGGGCCTGGGGAGTCCCCTGCTGCAATATCTCGCGGCAGCGGGGGTGGGCACCATCGGCCTGATCGACCACGATGTGGTCGACAAGAGTAACCTGCAGCGGCAGGTGCTGTTTGGGATGCAGGACCTTGGGCAACCCAAGGCCCATGTGGCTGCGGCGCGCCTGGAGGCCCTCAATCCCCACATTGAGCTCCGCCCCTACACCGAGTCCCTGACCCGTGAAAACGCCCTGGACCTCATGCGGGACTATGACGTCGTCGCCGACGGTACCGACAACTTTCCGACCCGCTACCTGGTCAACGACGCTTGTGTGCTACTTGACAAGGTCAACGTCTACGCCTCGGTCTTTCGCTTTGAGGGCCAGGTGTCGGTTTTTCACTTTCCCCTGCCCGAAGGCCGCGGCCCCAATTATCGAGACCTCTATCCAAAGCCGCCCCAGCCGGGGGCGGTTCCCAGCTGTGCCGAGGGAGGCATCCTCGGGGTGCTGCCGGGTATCATCGGGAGCCTGCAGGCGCTGGAGGTGATCAAGGTCCTGAGCGGCGTAGGGGAGCCCCTGGCAGGCCGTCTGCTGCTTTTTGATGCCAGTGATGGCAGCAGCCGCATCCTGAAGGTGCCAAGGGACCCGGAAAATCCCCTGACAGGAACGCATCCTACTCAAAAGGAGCTGATCGATTACCCCGCCTTTTGCAGAACACCAGCCTCGGAAGATGGCCCAGCGGCGGTTCTGACGGCCCAATGCCTGAGTCCCGAGGCGTTCGCGCGATGGCGTCAGGAGAAACGATCCTATGTCCTGATTGATGTGCGGGAGGCGTACGAGCGGGAAATCAGTCACATCGGCGGGCTGCTCATGCCCGCCGGCCAGATTTTAGAACAAGCAGATTCAATCCCAAGAGATATCCCGGTTGTTTTGTACTGCCGTTCTGGTCAGCGAAGTGCAAAAGTCTTACAAAGGCTTGAATCTCAGGCAGGATTTCGTAATCTTTACCACTTGGAGGGAGGCCTTTTGGCCTTCGCCAGAGAAATAGACCCGACCTTGCCAACCTATTAGAGCAGAGGTCGTTTTCTTTACCGGCCCTCATCAGGAGGGAATAGTTCATTGATGTAGAGCAGACCGTCGGGTCTGCGTATTGGCTGTGGTCGTGCCTGGCACGATCCTTACATCCCGTGTTTTATCTAAACGGAATGCGTTATGAACCTAAAAACCCTGTGTGAGCAGTACTCACAATATGACCACCGGAAACGATTGGAGGCGATCTTCCGGGACTTCGACAGGGTGCTGGTGACTTCTTCCTTCGGAACCTCATCGGCCATCTTTCTACACCTCCTGCATCAGGTCCGTCCGGACCATCCGGTGCACTTCATTGATACCCGCTACCATTTTCCCGAAACCTACGCCTATCGGGATCTGCTGGCCAAGCGATGGAATCTGAACGTGGTATCGGTCCAACCCAAGGTCAATGAGCACCTGTTTACCCAGCTCAACTACACCTGGGCACACCACCCGGACGCCTGTTGCCACATGAACAAAGTGATGCCCCTGGAGGACCTCAAGGCTCGCCACGATTTGTGGATCTCTGGTATGGCCGGCAGTCCCACCGACTTGCGCCGCCGCATGCCTATGTTCAAGCAGGACCGAAAGCTCATCCGCTTTTATCCGCTCTTGGACATGAGTCCCCAGGATGTCGCTTTGTACAAAACCATCTACGAACTCCCGGAGCACCCCCTGGAAAAGGAAGGATATGGCTCCATCGGGTGCCAACACTGCACCCGGAAGGGAGATGGCCGTAGCGGTCGCTGGGTTGGATTTCAGAAGACTGAGTGCGGTCTCCACATCACGAAGCACTAAAACAAGTCCCACTTTTCAAAAATCAAAACCGGGCCTTCTCCATTGGGAGAAAGCCCGGTTTTTTCATGCATGGGCGCCCCTACCCTTCCGGCCAATGGGCGTCCACCGCCGTCTGGACAAATTCCGGCGCCCGCACCGGGCGCATACGCGCCCGATCAAAGAAGGCCAATCGTACCTTACCCTGGACGAGAAGCTCGCCATCTTCGTTGAAGATCTCGTACTCGGTCAAAAAACTGCTGCGGGGTTTTTCCGGAACGGTGGTTCGTATGGTGAGCACATCATCGTAGCGGGCGGGACGCCGATACTTGATCTCCAGATCCGAAACAGGCATCAGGATGCCTCGTTCCTCGACGGACTTATAGGTAATGCCAAGGGTGCGAATCAGTTCGGCGCGGCCTACTTCGAAGTACTCGGCATATTTGCCATAGTAAACGTAGCCCATGCGATCGGTCTCCCCGTAGCGTACCCGCACTTGTGTCTCACGTACAATCATATCAGACGTTAGTCGACATCAAAGGTCTGATCTACCTCCTCTTTCCAGGCCAGCATGCCCCCGATGAGATTACGAGCCTGGGAGAAGCCCTGCTGTCGCAAGAACGCCGTCGCCCGGCCACTACGACCGCCAGAGCGGCAAATCAACACAACCTCCTGATCCTTGAGCGCAGCAAGATCGGGCAGGCTCTGGGGCAGTGTTCCCAAAGAGATTTTTTTTACCCCCGGCAGGTGCTGCCGATCCCATTCAAACTGTTCCCGCACGTCAATCATGACCGGCGGATTGCCTGCGTCGAGACGCTCCTTGAGTTCTTTTACGGTGATGTCTTGCATATTTAATTATGGATTGAATCCGTGGAAAAATGGGTGTGAAGCCACAATTTACACATTGAAGCGGAAATGCATAATGTCCCCGTCCTGTACCACATACTCCTTGCCTTCCACGTTGAGTTTGCCCGCTTCCTTTACGGCGCCTTCGGAGCCGTAGAAGAGCAAATCATCATACTTCATCACCTCGGCGCGGATAAAGCCGCGCTCAAAATCGGTATGGATGACCCCGGCCGCCTGCGGGGCCTTAGTGCCCCGGGTAATCGTCCAGGCGCGGACCTCTTTTTCTCCGGCAGTAAAGTAAGTCTCCAGCCCCAACAGTTCGTAGGCTTTGCGAATGAGCACATGCAAACCGGGTTCTTCCAGGCCTACGGAGGCGAGAAACTCGGCTTTTTCTTCGGGATCCTCCAGCTCTTGGACCTCAGCTTCAAAGCCAGCGGCAATCACCATCAGGCCGGCGTCTTCGCCGGCGATGGCGGCGCGGACCTGATCCACGTAGGCATTGCCATCCGGCAAGCCTTCTTCATCGACATTGCATACATAGAGGACCTTTTTGTCCGTTAGCAGTCCCAGCTCGGCCACCACCGCCCGCTCCTCAGGTGTGGTCTCCAGGGTGCGAACATTTAGACCCTGCGAGACGTGGTCCACAAACTTCTGGACAATTTCTACCTGCTTCAGAGCTTCTTTGTTGCCCCCCTTGGTCATCTTCTTGCTGCGGTCCAGCTTGCGCTCCAAAAGCTCCAAATCCTTGAGTTGTAGCTCAGTGTCGATGATTTCCTTGTCCCGGACGGGGTCTACCCTGCCCTCGACATGGGTGATGTTTTCGTCTTCAAAGCAGCGCAGTACGTGTAGGATGGCCTCACACTCTCGGATGTTGCTGAGAAATTTGTTGCCCAGGCCTTCCCCCTTGCTGGCCCCGGCCACGAGGCCGGCGATATCCACAATCTGGACCACGGTGGGGATGGTCTGCTTGGGCTTGACCAGTTCGGCGATCTTGTCCAGACGGGGGTCCGGAACCGGGATGATGCCCACATTGGGCTCAATGGTGCAGAAGGGGTAGTTTGCCGCCTCGGCCTTGGCCGAGGAGAAAGAGTTGAAAAGGGTGGACTTCCCTACGTTGGGCAGGCCGACGATACCGCATTTGATGGCCATAGTGTCTGATGCGTTATTTTGGCTGCGAAGGTACGCAGATTCGGCTTATTGGCCCAAGGAAGCGCCTGATTTTCCCGGACAGACCCGAGAGGCAAAAAAGGAGCCGGCGACCGGAGGGACTCCGGCCAGCCGGCCATAACACAAATAGAACAGAGGCACTTTAGTGAGCGTGTGCCAAACGGCTGGTCTTTTGCTTGGGCGCTACGTCCTTTGTATCCAGGTGATGGGCATGAATCACCGGACTACCTACTTTCAGAAGCTCGCGCCCGGCGAGCTCGTTGAGAATGATGGCTGCCATCATGTACCAGGCCGAGAAGGCACAGTAGATGAGCACGAAAGCCGCGATGGTGTTGAAGATGGGATTGCCAAAATGCCCCAGGTCCAGAAAGATGAAACCCAGCAGCAGGGACGTGAAGGTCGAGACCATCGCCTTGTGGAGATAGAGCGAACCGACCCATAGAATGCCGGTGAACAGCGTCCAGGCGACGAGGTAGTACCCCACATCAGTGGTCGAACTGGTATAGATGCCGGCGTTGTTGAGCAGCCAGATCAGGCCCAGGCCGATCCAGAAGGCCCCATAGGCGGTAAAGGCAGCGAAGCCGAAATTGTTACCGGTTTTTTGTTCCATCAGACCGGCGATAAACTGCGCGATCCCACCGAACATAAGGCCCATGACGAGCACAGGACCGATAGCCAGAAGTTCGAGGTTGTGCAACTGGAGCAGGAAGGTGGTGAGACCAAATCCGCCGAGCCCTACGACGGCCGGATTTCCAATTTTGGTGTTACCCATTGTGTGTGGTTAGATAGGGTTGTGACAAGAAAGAATATGGGCAATCAGGTACAGGTTCCGAGGGTGAATCTTTGCCATTCAAATGGCTGACTTTCAGCACTCTGAATGAAAAAGCGAAATGAAGAAATCAACCTTCCCCATTTCAACCGAGAAAGCTACAAAAGCAGGGCACCGAATTCCTCTTCAATCATGAGGAAACCTTACATGGATATTGGATGGGCTTAGGGCTACAATCGCCGCCCCAGGCGGGGCAGCATCTCAGCCTTCCAACTGGCAAAACTGCCGTCGATGATACGGCGACGGGCTTCCTTTACCAGCCATAAGAAGAAGGATAAATTGTGTACGCTGGCAATAGTCAGCGCAAGGTACTCCTGGGCCTTGAAGAGGTGCCGTACATAGGCCTTGGTGTAGTACTGATCGATTGGCAAGTCGCTGTCCGGGTCCAGTGGCGAAAAGTCGCGCTCGTATTTCTGGTTCTTCAGATTGCGAATGCCTTCCCGGGTATAGATGAGGCCGTGCCGGGCATTGCGGGTAGGCAGGACGCAATCAAACATGTCCACCCCGAGGGCGATGCACTCCAGCAGGTTTACGGGGGTACCTACCCCCATGAGGTAGCGCGGCTTGTCGGCCGGCAGAATGCGACAGGAGAGATCGGTGAGTTCGTACATGATCTCAGTGGGCTCGCCGACGGAAAGGCCGCCGATGGCATTGCCCGGCGCGTCCAGGCTCGCGATAAATTCGGTCGACTCGGTGCGGAGGTCTCGGTAGGAGCTGCCCTGGATGATGGGGAACAGGGCCTGCTGATGGCCATAGAGCGGCGGCTGCTGCGCGTGATGATCCATGCACCGCTGGGCCCAGCGGTGGGTCAGCGCCATGGATTCCCTGGCATACGCATAGTCCGATGGGTAAGGCGGGCACTCATCGAGTACCATCATGATGTCGGCGCCGATGCTGCGCTGGATGTCGACCACGCCCTCGGGCGTGAAGAGGTGGCGCGAGCCATTGATGTGGTTGGCAAAGGTGACCCCCTCCTCCGTGATCTTGCGGCTAGCAGCGAGGCTATATACCTGGTAGCCCCCGCTGTCAGTCAGCATGGGGCGGTCCCAGTGGATAAAGCGATGCAGGCCGCCTGCGGCCTCGAGGGTTTCGAGTCCGGGCCGCAAAAACAGATGGTAGGTATTGCCCAGAATAATCTGAGCCTGAACCGAATCCATAAGATCCTGCTGCGACACTGCCTTGACGCTGCCGACCGTTCCCACCGGCATAAAGATGGGGGTCTCTATGGTGCCATGATCAGTCTCAATACGCCCGGCCCGGGCGTGGGACTTGGGATCGGTATGCTGTAAGGTAAACTCCATGACTAGACTTGGGGCCCCTACCCCAGGGGCGCCCCAAGATAGCCTTTCTTTTCTTAAAGGTCTGTGATTGCTGGCAAAGACATATTAACAGTGTTAGATTATTTTTCATTCAATAAAAAATGGGCATACATAAAGGCGCCTGTCCCGGGTCAACCTCGAAACAGGCGCCTCTGCCCAAACTAACATGGTCTGTCGATCTACTCTTTCCAGATCCGCTCTACCTGCTGCTGCCCTGGGCTGATGATCTCCAGCAGATAGAGCCCCCGAGCCAGACCAGCCAGCGGGAGGCCAATCTCACCCGCGGCCGGAACTTCCATGCTGCGCTGCCACACCCGCTTGCCGCTGGTGTGATACAGACGAAGGAGCAGTGAACTCCCCGGCTCCAGGAAGCCGGTGGTGAGCGTCAGCCGATCCCGCACAGGATTGGGAAAAGCCCGGATCGCCAACTCCCGCTCGGGTTCCGGCAGAGCGGGCTCGCTTTCTACCTCGGCCTCCAGCACCACAAAGTCGTCGTAGACGGTAAAGCCGTCTACCTGGGCACCGTCATTGGCCCAATAGGATGCCCCATACACAAAGCGGAAACGCACATCGCTGTTGCCCTGTAAGGCATCAATTTCATAGGTGGGGTTAAAGACAGAAAATGAACTCTTGTACCAACCCGGCCGGTTATCCAGTCCTTGTATACTCGTATTGGTATACCAATTTGAAGCGAGGGGATCTCCTACTGCTCCCAAAACATCCCAGCTTTGTCCTCCATCAATAGAGTACTCCAGATTCATCCCTGAGTAGGAACCCGCAGCCATACGGTAGGAAAATTCCAGCGTATAGTTTCCCGATCCGGTGGTAAGATCGAAGGGTGGAGACTCCAGGGCGTAACGCTCGGTCCAGCCGTGGTTATCATCCAGGTCAGTCGCCCAACTTCCGGCCCCCTCTACGGTTGCGGCTGAATTCCCTGCGTTGAAATTGCTGCTACTGGACTGCCCCCATTCCCAGCTTTTGTCGCCATCGCTCAGGCTATAGGCATAAAAGCCATTGTCATGGGTGTTGAAGTCAGCGAGATAAGGCAGATCAGGCTCATCCAGAATGGCCAGGTAGCTGACCTTGGTCTCGGCATCGGCGCCTCCGTTGATGGTGAGGGTGACGGTGTAGGTGCCGGGATTAGCGTAGGTATGGGTGGGGTTCTGGGCCGTGCTGAAACCGGCGTCCCCAAAATCCCAGTTCCAGGAGGTAGCCTGGTATGAGCGGTCATGGAACTGTAAGCTCCGGTTGGCAAACCAGCGCGTCCGCTCGGCTTCAAACTCGGCCGTCACCGAGGTAAATACCGGGCTGCTATACAGCCCTCGTCCATGGGTAGCGGCCAGAATCAGATTATCCGAAGCCCGATGTTGCAACATATCCACCCGCACATTGGCCAGGCCGGTATTGGAGGGCTGCCAGTCGGTCGAGGCGCCATTTAGCAGGGTTGTACTCCATACCCCCAGTTCCGTAGCAATCACTGCCTGAGTGGCGTCCAGGGGATTGAACAAGGCCCAGCGTACCGGCATATCGGGGAGGTTTCCCTCTACGGCAGTCCAGTTGGTCCCGCCATCGGTGGTCTCCCAGACGCTCGTCACGCCATAGTTAAAAAAGGTTACCAATAGGTGGGCATCATCGCCTGGCTCTACGGCAATACAGGAAACCGTGCCACTTGCCGGAAAGCTTCCTCCTGTAATATTGGTACTTGACGGTGAAGAGGCAGCATTGTCGACCCGAACCACGCGTGAGCCATATAACCCAAACCAGACCCGCTCAGGGGTATTAGGAGAAGCGGTGACCGCCGATACGGTATATCCTCCAAAATCAGCCACGGAAACATTGGAAAAAGTGGTCCCCGTTTTGGGGTCAGACCACAAGAGATAGTTTCCACCGCTGCTGCTGGCATACATATAGTTGCCCGTATTATCGTAGTCTGATGGATTGATAAACAGCCCATTACTTCCCACATTCACATTGGTGAAGGTCTGCCCCCCGTCGGTAGAGCGTCGGAAATTTTGGTAGACATAAGAAGTCCATTGGTACTGGGGCTCGTCCTGATCAATGTGACAAAAAGCTCCGTCGCCCCCGGTGACCTCCACGGTGTACTCGTTTCCGCCGAGTTCGTCAAATCGGTGACTCCCGTTATCCTGGGCTCCGGCCAGGAAGTGGGCACTACCCGCATCAGGATGCATGGCACAGCTGTAAAACTGCGCCGTGCTGTAGCCGTGCTCTTTGGTCTGGAAGGTCGGGGTCGAAGTGTCGGCGTTCTCGCTGCGATAGATGCCGCCATCATTGCCGGCATAAAGGACCGACGAACTGCCAGGCGCAAATCGCAGCACGTGCTGGTCGGCATGCATGTCCTCAATGGCATCACAGTCGGACCACTTGGTCACCTGTGTCCAACTCGCCCCCGCGTCGTCGCTCAGAAGGATATCTATGCCACCGATGAAAATCCGGTTGGGATCGTTCGGGTCCACCGCTGCACAGAGGTCATACCAGGCTTGTCCCCGGGTGAAATCACTAACGGGGGTTCCGGAGCATTGATCTTCCCAAACCGCCCCGGGCGTAATATCGGTCCAGTTAGACCCCGCGTCGGTACTCCGCATCACCCGGCCGATGCCCCCTCCCGTTCCCGCAATCAAGACATAGACATAATTGGCGTTGGAGGGAGCCAGGGCGATCTCCATGCGTGTTTCACCGACTCCTGCAGACAAGATCATGCTCCAGGTGGCCCCGCCATCCGTCGATTTGTACAGATCACCGGAAAAGCCAACTCCGGTAGCGGCATATACATCCCCATTGGCCGCCACCTGTACATCCCCCGCCCAAAAGGGCGAACCGCCCCAGCCCAGGGTCCTGGTCCAGGTGATGCCGCCATCAACAGAGCGAATGCCGCCCCCAGAAGTCAGGGTATTGGCGCGGGTGGCAGCGATGATGGCACCCGTACCGCTATGGATGGCGAGCCGGTTCACGTATTGAAAATTGAGTTGCCCTGAGGTACTCGCCAACTGTGTCCACGTCGTCCCGCCATCGGTGGTCTTCCAGATGCCATCGCCTCGCACGGCATCAGAATTATAAAATCCTTGTATCATTACCATATCACAAAAAAAGCTAGCAAGTTTAGGGGAGAGAGGATACACTCGAGATCCTGGTCTTCGAG
>RFHL01000442.1 GCA_003696875.1 Bacteroidota bacterium
CAAATCATTGGCCAGAAAATAGGGATCTGCCTCCGAAGGCTGACCTGTTTCCGGTTGTAGCTCCAGGTACAGAGCTGTCTGGCCCCGTAGCTGGTAAAGGCTCATCAGCCGGCGCATGGGCTGCCGGAAGTCCCCATATTCAGCGGGGCTGAAGTGCAACTCGATGACCGCGGTCACGGTATCAGCCTCGGTGACGATCAGGGCGGGGCTACGCCCGCTGAGCCATTGCTGCAGCTGGAACCGCAACAGATGATCGGCCGCCACCCCTGTACCCGCCTGAAACCTCAGGGTCGGCGACAACCATAGCTGCCGGGGTGGGAGCCCGCGCCCTTGCAGGGCGCGAAACAACACAGCCTGCATCGCCTCCCGGGAGGTGAGCCAGCCGTCCTGGTACGCGTCTGCGAGGTCCTGGATCCAGGCCTGAGTCAGATCAGCGGCGAGGGTGGACATAAGAACAGGCAAAAAGATCGTTTAAACAGAGTTGGATTGTAATCAACCCGAATGCGACACTTTTGTTGTAAAAGCAAAGAGAATCAAGGCTTTGGCGGAGAAAAAACCAAAAGCCGTCCCGGGCCACCCCGCCCCTCACTGGCAATATAGAGGGTGCCGTCGGGACCGAAACACAGCCCTTCGGGCTGAGGAAAGAGCTCCCGTGGCAGCGGGTGTACAGCGACCACGCGCTGGTCTGGACTCAGCACCACGAGCAGGCTCCCGGCTGAGGCAATCACATAGATGTGGCCATCTGTGGGGTGGATGCCAATCCCGGAAGGCTTGATGCTACCGGTTTTTTCTGGATCAAAGTCCCTTAGTGCGCCTCCAGCCGCAGGATAGTACTGCAGAAAGGCCGCAACCTCTGGCGTATGGATGCGGACATACGGTTCCGAAACCGGACCTGGCCAGGCGTAGGCCACGCGCCAGGCTTTGTCTTTTTCGTCATTGGGCAGACGGGGAGGCTCTTTGGCAAGAATCAACAAGCGCCCTCCTGGTCCCCATGAGAGACCTTCGAAATCCATGTCCTCATTCAGGCCCAGATCAATCTTTTCCTCCCGGGCACTGTCCGAGGCGAAGTGCGCCACCTGAAAAAGTCGTCCTTTGCTCTGGAGCACCCAGGCCGTATCGCCCCGGACCTCGATGCCCTCGTAGTCGCGGTCTTCGCCAAAAGGATATACCCCTTCCAGGGAATCTCCCCTGATGTCGTAGCGGTAGATACGCCCGTGCTCATCTTCAATGAGGGCCAGGTGGCCCTCCCCGGCATAGGCGATGCCGGAGGTTTCGGAAAGGCCCTCAGGGAGCTCGATGGCCCGCAGGGGCTGTCCCAGATCATACGGCAAGGCATATCGCAGGCTATCGGGGACGACCGATACAGACCTCGCGACCGGAGGCGGGGAGGTCTGGCAGGCCAGAAAGTGGGGAAGCAGGGACACGGCCAAAAGGCCGTAGGTGCGGGAAGAAAAAGAAAGCATACGTAATAAAGACAGCATCATCAGACAGAGAAAAAGGCCTGGACCAACAAGCCGAAACCAGCATCAGGCCAAAACCGGTACAGTCGGGCCCGTTGTCGGCGGAGACCAGGCGGAAGCCAGACCACAAGAGGCTAGGAGAAGGAGTTGGTTTGGTCTGGCTACAAAAGGGGTAAGTCCTAAAGGTAAAAAAAGCCTGACGCCCCTCCAACGGCTGAAGCAAAAGGAAAAAAATCGGGACAAGGGGCCCGCACAAGCCGATTTTCGCTTTGAAAAAATAAATTATCCTGTAATTGAGCGGTTTAGGCATTAATTTTGACCGCTTTTGCAGGGGACATACCAATTGGAAGCATCTCAACTGTAATTTCAGCCCAGGCACGATACTTCCAGTTTTCTACTATTCCATTTTTGTGCTTTTCAATACCTAGACTGTATCCAGGCTCATGAAGACATTGTTTACCTTCCTTTTGCTGGCCCTCACGGGTATTTCTGGATTGGTGGCTCAGCGAAGCCACTCTTTTGGGACCGGGATCGGTACGATCTACTATTACGGAGATCTCACCGACCGCTTCAACAACTCCCTGGTGCGCCCTGCGGGTAGCATTACCTACAGTAAGTACTTCCTGCCTACGATGAGCTTCCGCTTTGCGGCCTCATATGGCGAAATCGGTGCCACGGATGCCATGGCGCTGGAAAATCCTCGTCGGGTGCGCAACCTGCACTTCCGCTCCTCCATTGCCGAGGTGAGCGGCTCGGTGGTGTACGAGTTTATCCGCGACAAAAACTTTGGCAACTCCTGGGTGGGCAAGCCCCACTTTTCGCCCCTGGTCTTTGCTGGGGTGGCGATGTTTCACTTCAATCCGCAGGCTCGCTACGATGGCGAGTGGTATGACCTCCAACCCCTGGGTACCGAGGGACAATTCATTCCTGGTAGCACCGTGGGGCCTTACTCCCGCCTACAGGTGGCCGTCCCCTTTGGGGCCGGGATCAGCCTGCGCCTGTCCGAGTTTGCCGGCGTGAACTTCGAGATGGGGTACCGGGTGACCTTCACCGACTATCTCGATGATGTGAGCACCGTGTATCCCGACTTTGCCGCCTTGGCCGAGGTGAGCGGCCCCCTCGCCGTCGAGCTCTCCGAGCGCTCCGCCGATGGCCGCTTCAATCCCGGAGACCAGCGCGGCAATACCGGTGCCAATGATGGCTACTTCTTCACCATGGTGACCGTGACCTATTACCTCAGCAAATTCGCTTCCCGCGACTAAGCCCCCGGAAAAAGGGATATTCCCCCGCCGCTGACTGGTCTGGCCAGTCAGCGGCTTTCATGTCTTTCAGCGGCCGAACCCGATTCCTTTTGCGCCGGGATTTCTGTAACTTGAAGGCGTTTTTTTCCGTAGCCTCAAGCCCTTGGCAGACAACTCCCTACCGGCATTCTCCCCACTTCCCCATTTGACCACTTCCCTATTTGACCACTTCCCTATTTGCCCATTTGACTATTCCCCTCATCTTCCCATATGATCGAATCTGTCCAGCGTATATCCCTGAAAAACCGCCGCGAGCGGGCCATCCTGGTGGGGCTCTGCACCCGGGACATGCGCTTTGAGCAGGCCCGGGAGTACCTGGACGAGCTGGCCTTTCTCACCGAGAGCGCCGGCGCCCGGGCGGTGCGCAGCTTTATCCAAAACCTCGACAAGCCCATCAACGCGACCTATGTGGGGACGGGCAAGCTCGAGGAAATCCGCCTCGCTGCTGAGGAGGCGGAGGCCGATGTGGTTATTTTTGATGACGACCTGAGCCCTTCCCAACTCCGCAACATTGACAAGGCCCTGGGCGGGGAGATCAAGGTGCTGGATCGCTCGACCCTGATCCTGCACATCTTTTCCGAGCGGGCGCAGACCGCGCAGGCGCGCGTGCAGGTGGACCTGGCTCAGTACCAGTACCTGCTGCCACGCCTCGCCGGCATGTGGACTCACCTCTCCCGCCAAAAGGGGGGTATCGGCCTGAAGGGCGCCGGGGAAAAGGAGATTGAGACGGACCGCCGGATCATCCGCGACCGCATCGCCCACCTGCAAAAGCAGCTGGAAAAGATCGACAAGCAGGACGCCACCCGCCGTCGCAACCGCAGCGACCACGTCCGGGTCGCCCTCGTAGGCTATACCAACGTGGGCAAGTCTACTTTGATGAATATTTTCACCAAGGCCGGGGTGCTGGCCGAAGACAAGCTCTTTGCTACCCTCGATACCACGGTGCGCAAGGTAGCGCTCTATGGGGTGCCTTTCCTGCTGTCCGATACGGTTGGCTTTATCCGCAAGCTGCCGCACCATCTCATTGAGTCTTTCAAAAGTACCCTGGCCGAGGCCCACGAGTCCGACATCCTGCTGCATGTCGTCGACGCTTCGCATCCGCAGATGGAGGAGCACATGACCAATGTGCAGGAGACCCTGCGCAGCTTGGGTATCGAAGAGGGAGACCGCACCCTGCTGACGGTTTTTAACAAAGTAGACCTGTTGGAGCCCGAGGCCCGGGCCCATCTGGAAGCAACCTGGTTTGGGCGGGCTCACAGTCCGGCCGTCTTTATCTCGGCGGCGGAAAAGTGGAACCTCGAGGCCCTGCGCCAAACGCTGGTGGAGTTGCTGGCAGAAAAATACCGCGCCCGTAGCCATGGTGAGGAACCCGTGTTCCTCCAAACCCTTCCTTACTACCTGATGGGCGATACGCCCGACGAAAACGGACAAACCTATGAGTGAGATCGTTAACCGCATCGCCAATAGCCCCATTATCACCTTCAAACTGGAGGAACACTATCCACAGGGCGAAAGGGTCCTGCTCGACATCAAGGACCAGCTGTTTCAGGGCATGATCCTGAGAGAGCGGGACTTTCGGGCCTGGATCAAGACGCATGACTGGGCCCAGTATCAGGACCAGCATGTGGCCATCCATTGCTCGACTGATGCCATCGTACAGACCTGGGCTTATATGCTGCTGGAGGTACGCTTACAACCTTACGCCCGGACCATCGTCTTTGGGACGCAAGAGGACCTGGAGCGCACCCTGTGGATGCAGGCCCTGGACGCCATTGACTGGTCGCAGTTTGCCGACCGACCGGTGGTGGTCAAGGGTTGTAGCACCCTGGAAGTACCCACGGCCATCTATGTGGAGGCCACCCGCCGGCTGTTTCCCTATGCCAAGAAGATCAGCTATGGCGAACCCTGCTCTACCGTCCCCGTGTACAAGGCCCCCGGCTGATACCTTGGGGGAATGCAGAGAAATCCGTACCTTTCTTTCCCCAGGTGGAACATGGAATCCGCTTCATGCCCGCTAACGTGCCCGTTTTCTTAGGTTTTACTCCAAATTTCACATACCGTTATGGGACTGTTTGACTTCATCAAAGGCCAGTTTATAGATGTTATCGAGTGGGTCGACTACTCGCGGGACGTGCTGATGTGGAAATTTCCCGATCAGGACAAGGAAGTCAAGATGGGGGCCCAGCTCACCGTGCGCGACTCGCAGGTGGCGATCCTTATCAACGAAGGCAAGATGGCCGACGTCTTCGAGGCGGGGCGACATGAGCTGACGACCCGCAACATGCCCATCATGACCACCCTGCGGTCATGGAAATACGGCTTCGACTCCCCCTTTAAGGTCGATGTCTACTTCTTCAACACCCGGCAGTTTACCGACAACAAATGGGGAACCCCCAGTCCGGTGACCATCCCGGACAGTAAGTTCGGGCAGGTGGAGTTCCGGGCCTTCGGCTCCTACAACTTTCGCATCAGCGATTATGAGACCTTTTTCCGCGAATTGGCCGGGACCAATCCCGTCCTGACCCTCAGCGATGTGGAAGGAACCCTGCGCGGCAAGCTCGTGGATCGCTTTACCGAGATCGTTGCAGAGATGGCCGAGCATAATTTCTCCTTTGTGCAGATGCAGGCCAACAAGACCGAGTTTGTTGATGCCCTCATGCCCCGGATTTCGGAATATTTTGCGGGATTTGGCTTGGCCCTCACCGATTTTTCCATCCAAAGCATCACCCTGCCTCCGGAACTTCAGGAGTACCTGCGCAAAAACACCCAAATGAACATGGTCGGGGATATGCAGCGCTTCATGCAGTTTCAGGCCGCCAATGCCGTACAGAAATCGGCCGAAAACCCCAGCGGCGGTAATGCCGGGATGGATATGGGGACCGGCTTTGCCATGGGCCAGATGATGATGAATATGATGAATCAACAAAAC
>RFHL01000443.1 GCA_003696875.1 Bacteroidota bacterium
ACCCGAATCCGAGTCCGGGAGGCGCGCTTTATTCTTCGTCCAGGCCTACTCTGTCATCCCAAATATGCGGGCATAGCGCATCAGTTCTGGCAACGATTTCACCCCCAGTTTCTCCCGGATATTTTTGCGATGAGTGTCATAGGTATGGAGCGAAATGTGTAATGCATCGGCGATATGTCGCCGCTTCTCCCCCCGGATGACCCGCTGTAGCACCTCGCGCTCTCGCTTGGTGAGCGACGCAAAGCGCTGATAATGTGCCCGGAGAAACTGGTTTTCCTCCTGCAAGGTGGTCATCTGCCGGGCAATCGGCCCCATCTGGGGCACCGGAATAGATACGGAGATAGGAGCCTGTAGCTTTTGGTGGACCCGGGTGGTGGTATACACCCACAGGTAGCCCTCCTCGCCCTGGCGCCGCACCTGCTGGAAAGCGGCGTAAACTTTCGCATTCCCCTGATCCTCAAATGATTTCACCAGGAAAGCCTGAGTCTGTATGGCCTGGCTGTCAGCAGGAAAAGCCTCCGAACGGAGGTGCGAGGGCCGGAGGGCCTCCTTATCGATCTGCCACTCTTCACAGCCATTCTCGCTCACATACACGGGCTGGAGCGCCTCCGGATGGTATACGTGTAGCAAGACGGGCAGCAAGTCGTCCAGTTCCTTCAAGGTAAGCGTCTGCTGGGTGAGGAGTTTCCCTATGGAAGAAATCTGGCTTTGGACAGCATTCGAAGCATTCTTGGTGTTCTTTTCCATCAGCGTGGGGTGCGAGACTGGCTGTAGCAAAAGATAGACGGGAAGCGTGTGCCCTTTTCCTCATGCACTTTGAGCATGAAGAATATAACTTTACTATTTAAGTTAAATACACGGTGAATTTAACATAAGTGAAAGGGTCATTTTGGCAAAAAATGCCAAAATTTCTCCTCTTGGTGTCCAACTGCAGCCCCCTATCCATCGTAAATACTTCCTCATTGAACCCTGCCTGCCTGTAAGGGTATCTGCTGACAAAGCTTCCCAATATGCACATCAGTTACCTGCGCGTGGCCCTGCGCCACGCCCGCAAGCACGGTGGATTTGCCCTGCTCAACCTGCTGGGTCTCTCCATCGCCTTCACCGCCGTGGGCCTCATCCTGATCTACCTCCACTACGAGACCCGCTTTGATGCCTTCCATCCGCAGGCCGATCGCATTTTCCGCGTTACCCACCACCAGACTACGCCGGACGGCAACAGCCTGCAGTGGGCCCGCACCTACGCCGATTTCGTCAACGAACTCCCCGCCAGCATCCCCGAAGTGGAGACCCTGATTCGCTTTCAGAACCATGATCAGAAGTATGTGCGAATCGAGGAGCGGAAATTCAAGCCAGAACACGCCTATGTAACAGACCCAGAGGTTTTCCAGGTCTTTGGGTTCTCCCTCTTGGCGGGTGAGCCTGGCACTGCTCTTGCGGCTCCTCATGGGGTGGTCCTCACAGAATCCCTGGCCCGTACCTACTTCGGATCAACCGACCCACTAGGTCAGACCCTACTGATCAGCAACAGCTATTCGACAGAGGAAATCCCCTATACGGTCACAGGTATCATGGCCGACCTCCCGCCCAACACCCACCTGCCGGTGGATATGTTGCTGTCCTTTGGCTCGCCGCAGGAGCGGACATGGTGGGCCTATGTCTATATCCTGCTAGCTGAGGGGACGTCCCGTTCTGAGGTCGAGGCCAAACTGCCGGATTTTGTGGCTCAGTACGGGGACGAGGGGCAGGCCGAACGCATGCGATTCGTACTCCAGCCCCTGCGCGACATCCACCTCCACTCCCATCTGGTGCGGGAGATCGTTCCCAACGGGCAAGCCCGTTATGTGCAGATCCTGGCCTTTGTGGCTGCCTTTATCCTCCTCATCGGCCTGATCAACTATCTGAACCTGAACAGCGTCATGGGCATGACGCGCTTCCGGGAGATGGGGCTGCGCCGCATGTTTGGGGCTGGTGGCCCTCAATTGGTTGCTTTTGCCCTTACCGAAGCCATGGCCTATGCCCTCTTGGCGGCGGTTCTCGCCCTGGTAACCATCCACGCCATCTACCCCTGGTTCCAGCAGCTCACCGGTGCCCACTGGCTGATGCCTGGCCTCCAACTCGTGGGCATTCTGGTGCTGGCGGCCTTCCTATGCGGCCTGATTGCCGGGCTGATCCCCGCCTTCACCTTTCGGGCGATCCGCCCGCTGGATCTGCTGCAGGCCCGGGACCGGATTCCCGCCCGCTACGAGCGGACCGGCTTCCCCTTGCGGCGGATGCTGGTGACTCTGCAGTTGGGGCTTTCGGCCCTGCTGATCAGCGCTACCGCTGTGGCCTGGCTACAGGTCCGCTTTTTAAACGAAAAGAACCTGGGCCTCAGCCAAGAGCAGGTAGTGGCCCTCCCGGGTATCCCGGACCCGGTGGTGGCCGGCTTTCCGCGCTTCCAGGCGCGACTGGAAGAGACGCCCGGTCTCAGGGGAGTGGCGGCCTGTATGGAGGTCCCCTCACGGGAGATTCGAGACCAGGGCCCCCTGCAGGTGCAGGGCCTTCACAGCGACCCCGCACAGGCCCCGCTGGTGGACATACAGGTGATCAGCCCCGGCTT
Source organism: Bacteroidota bacterium (assembly GCA_003696875.1). Lineage (GTDB taxonomy): Bacteria > Bacteroidota > Bacteroidia > J057 > J057 > RFHL01. Next base: position 2,603 of record RFHL01000443.1, read on the forward strand.
CTTGGAGACCATGGGCATCTGCCTGGTGGCGGGCGAAGACCGCTCCGATCGCACCCCATACGGCGAACCGCCGCAGTTTAGCGAGACCTTTACGCCTGCCGACTATCTGGGTGGCCGCGCGCGCAGCTACCTGATCAATGAAACGGCCATGCGACAGCTGGGCTGGCAGCGCCCCGAGGAGGCGCTCGGGCAGGTGGTGAGCTGGTCCATCGCCAACTTTCAGTTGGCGCCGGGGCCCATCACCGGGGTGGTGCAAGACCACCATCAGGAGAGTCTTCGTAACCGCATCGACCCGACGGTCTATGTCTTTGAGCCGATCTGGCTGCGGACCTTCCTGATCCGGCTGGAAACCGACCAGATCGAAACGGGGTTGGCCGCCATACAGGCGGCCTGGGATGCGCTGTTCCCAACCTACCCCTTTGCCTATCACTTTCTGGATGAGTTGTATGACCGCTTGTACCGTAGCGAACGCACCCAGTTGCACCTGCTGCTGGTCTTCAGCGGGCTGGCCATGCTGGTCGCCTTTATCGGCCTGGTGGGGCTGGTGGCCTGGTCACTGCGGCGGCGGATGCGCGAACTCGCGCTGAGGCGGGTACTCGGGGCCGGCGGAGCCGACCTGGTGCGGCTCATCGGCCGGGAATACCTACTGTTGATGCTGCTGGGGGCCGCCCTGGCCTTTCCCCTTAGCTATATGTGGGCCCGGGACTGGCTGAGCAGTTTTGCCTATCACATTGAGCTGAGCCCCTGGCCCTATCTGTTTACCCTGCTGCTCACCCTGGGGCTGCTAGGTGGCACCATCGGCTTGCAGACCCTGCGGGCAGCACGGACCAATCCCGCCGCGCGGCTGCGGGAGGAGTGAGGGTGGTCCTGGCCATATCAAGTCCCTACGGGCTATCGCCGGCTCACTCCTTCACAAAACGTAAGGTCTGTCGCGCGCCTGCCTGCTGCCATTGCAGCAGGTACATTCCCGACGGCAGCTCGCCTACCGGCAGCCTGACCTCCCCCTCACGTACCGGGTATTCCCCACTCCAGAGCTGCCGACCCGCCAGGTCGTACACGTTCAGGCTGAGGGAAGGCAGTCCGAGGGCTGGCACGGACAGATGAAGCCAGTCGTGGACTGGATTGGGGTAGGCCTGCAGCGATGGGAGCAGCGGGTCACCCAGGGAGGTCGCAGGCGTGCGTTGATAGAGCCGTACGTAGTCGATCTCCATCACATTTTCAGTGAAAGCAGGGTCGATGCTGGGCAGAATGGCCGTATTGAGCAGCAGGTACATAGGGGCATCGAAGGGCCAGGTGGCGGAATCGCGCACCGGAGGCTGATAGGTAAAGTGCACATTGTCGTCCACTGCGAAGACCAGCCGCTCCTCGGTCCACTCCAGCGAGTAAACATGGAAGGCGGTGGTGGCCGTCAGGACGGCCTGTCCGCCAACATTGACGGTATTGCCAAAGCTGGAAGGCGAGTGGGTAGCACTAGAAATGTAATTGGGATTGGCGCCCCAGTGCTCCATGATGTCGATCTCGCCACACTCAGGCCAGAGCACCTCGCCAAAGCCCTGGGTTTGCCAGTAGGCCCCGATCTCATTGATGTTGCGGCCCAGCATCCAGATGGCGGGCAGAGTGCCCGACCCGGTAGGCAGCTTGGCCCGAACCTCCACGCGACCGTGGGTAAAGGCCAGCTTGGAATTGAGCCGGGCCGAGGTGTATTGCTTGGTCACACTCTGGTCGGTGAAGGGCTCCTTTTTGGCCACGATGTGCAGGCGGCCATCTTCGACATAGGCATTGTCGGTGCGGTCGGTGTAGTGCTGCAGCTCGCCTCCCCACCAGCTGTCGCCATTGGGGAGCTGGGTCTGATGCCACCACTTGCTGCCATCGATGGCGCCTGTGCCATCAAACTCATCGGCCCAGACCAGATAGTCAAAGCCCGGATCGGCGGTAGCAGTGTCGAGATAGGCTACATCGTCGATGTAGGCGAGAACATGGTCATGGTTGTTTTCGCCATTGACCTGGATGAGGACGCGGTTGAAGTCGGTCCGCTGCACCGGGGGCGGGGAGTTGACATCAAAGTTGATGTAGGGATCGCTGCCAAAGTCGAAGGTCAGTGTCTGCCACTGATCCAGCACGATGGGCTTAATGATCTCGGTCTGGCTGAGCCAGGGCTCAGCCAGGGTGCCATCCTGCAGTTTGAGGGAGACCTGATTCGGAGCCGCCCCCGTCAGGCCGCTGGCGGGGACGTACACCTTGAGCGCAAAGCTGTGGTGTACGCTCAGGTCAAAGTTGGCCGGGGCATCAAAGCGGATGTTGGCGTATTGCCCGCCGGTGTCGTGGTACTCCAGCACCGTGGCCGAGGGATTCAGCCCCCCGGAGACGGGATTGGGAAGGCTGGTATTGAGGCCGCAGCCATCGGCGGCCCAGGTGGTGATGGTGCCATTGCCTTCGAAATCATCGAAGAGGGAGGGCTGGGCTGGTAGCAGAGAAGTGCTGATAGTAACAGACAGCAAGACCAGCCAAAAGGGTTTGGGTAACGTGGACATAAGCGTTTTCATGGCTAAAAGATAGCCCAATATAAGGAATAGGCCACACCGACTGCCTTCCACTGGCTACTTCAAAATTAACGCAGGTCCTGAGAATGGATTTGATTATGCTGGAGCATATGTGAACCCCTGGACTCTTCTCCACGAAGAGGACATAAACGTATCTGATCTATTCCATTGACAGCTCTGAGCAAAACTTCCCTTTCTTTCCTCCTTGCCCCAGCGCTCCACATTCCGTACTTTTGTAGATTGAATATCAGCCCCCTGGGGGGCTGAACCGGAACTTTTGACAAATGTCCTGAGTTGACAGTTCGCAAGTTCCTTTCTTATCCCTACCCATGAGTCTGACTTCTCTCGTCTGACCTCTGACATCTCCCCCCGCCATGACTCAAGCCTACTCGCCCCAAAACAAGATCCGCCTCGTCACCGCCGCCTCGCTCTTTGACGGGCATGACGCCGCCATCAACATCATGCGCCGCATCCTGCAGGCCTCCGGAGCCGAGGTGATCCACCTCGGCCACAACCGCTCGGCCGAGGAGATCGTCAACACGGCCATACAGGAAGATGCTCAGGCCATTGCCATCACCTCCTATCAGGGCGGCCACATCGAGTTTTTCAAATACATGTACGATCTGCTACAGGAACGCAACTGTAGCCACATCAAGCTCTTTGGCGGGGGTGGGGGTACCATTCTGCCCGAGGAAATCGAGGAACTGCATGCCTACGGCATTGCCCGCATCTACTCGCCCGACGACGGGCGCGAGATGGGCTTGCAGGGCATGATCAACGACCTGCTACAGCAAGCCGACTTTCCCACCGGGAACCTCTCCGTAGAACGCTGGAAGCAGGCCATGGAAGAAGCCTACGGCGATGTCGCCCGCATAGACGGCAATGGTACCGCCGTCCTGCATCAGGTCAAGCAGCGGGTGAGCGCGCGTGCCATCGCCCGCATCATCTCGGCGGTAGAGAATGTCCCCGACCTGGTGGAGCCCATTATGGCTGAGGTGCATCAGCGCCTCGAAGGGCTGCCCCACCCCCCGGTGCTGGGCATCACCGGCACCGGCGGGGCCGGCAAGAGTTCGCTCGTCGACGAGCTGGTGCGCCGCTTCCTGATGGACTTTCCCGACAAGCACATCGCCGTGGTGTCGGTCGATCCCTCCAAGCGCAAGACCGGTGGCGCCCTCCTGGGCGACCGCATCCGCATGAACGCCGTCAACAGCCCGCGCGTGTACATGCGCTCCCTCGCCACCCGGCAGAGCAACCTGGCCCTGAGCCGCCACATTCCCGAGGTGATCAACATCCTCAAAGCGGCCCAGTTTGACCTCATCATCCTGGAAACTTCCGGCATCGGACAGTCTGATACCGAGATCATTGACTACTCCGACGTCTCTCTCTACGTGATGACCCCGGAGTACGGGGCCGCCACGCAGCTGGAAAAGATCGACATGCTGGACTATGCCGACCTGATTGCCCTCAACAAATTTGACAAGCGGGGCGCACAGGATGCCCTGCGCGATGTCAAGAAGCAGTACCAGCGCAACCACGGCTTGTGGGACAAAAAGCCCGACGACATGCCGGTCTTCCCGGCCATCGCCTCGCAGTTCAACGATCCCGGCATGAACCGCCTCTACCGGGCGGTGATGAACACCCTGGCCGACAAGACCGGGGCCGACCTGGTGACCGACCTGCTCGTCGATGACGAGCCCAGCGAGAAGATCTTCATCATCCCTCCCAAGCGTGCCCGCTACCTGTCGGAAATCTCCGACACCATCCGCGAATACAACACCTGGGTCGAGGACCAGCGCGAGGTGGCGCAGCAGCTCTATTCGATCCGGAAGTCCCTGGAGGCCATCCGGCAAACCGGCGTCGACGACGCCGATCGCCTGATCAAGGAGCTGCAGGAGGTGTATGCCCAGGTGAGCCTGAAGCTGGACAAGCAGAATCAGAAACTGCTGGAAGAATGGAACGACAAAAAAGCCGCGTACAGCGGCGACGAGTACGTCTACACCGTCCGGGGCAAAGAGATCCGGGTCCAGACCTGGACCGAGAGTCTCTCGCAGCAACGCATCCCCAAGATTGCCCTGCCGAGTTTTGAGGCCTGGGGAGATGTACTAAAGTGGGCTTTGCAGGAAAATGTGCCGGGCGAATTTCCCTACACTGCGGGGGTATTCCCCTTCAAGCGGGCCGGCGAAGACCCCACCCGCATGTTTGCGGGTGAGGGAGGCCCCGAGCGCACCAACAAGCGCTTCCACTATGTCTCGGAGGGCATGCCCGCCAAGCGGCTCTCGACGGCCTTTGACTCCGTGACCCTCTACGGAGAGGACCCCGACCATCGCCCCGACATCTACGGCAAGATTGGCAACTCGGGGGTGAGCGTTTGCTGCCTGGATGATGCCAAAAAGCTCTACTCGGGCTTTGATCTCTGCGATCCCAAGACCTCGGTCTCCATGACCATCAATGGCCCGGCCGCTACGATCCTGGCTTTTTTCCTCAATGCGGCCATCGACCAGCAGTGTGAGAAGTACATCAAGGAAAATGGCCTGGAAGCAGAAGTCGAAGCGAAAATCGAGCAGATCTACGCCACCAAGGGCGCCGAGCGCCCCACCTACCAGGGCGAGCTCCCCCCTACCAACGACGGCCTGGGCCTGATGCTGCTGGGCGTCACGGGCGATCAGGTGCTGCCCCGCGAAGTCTACGACCGCCTCAAGGCCGAGGCCCTGAGCAAGGTGCGCGGCACCGTACAGGCCGACATCCTCAAGGAGGATCAGGCGCAGAATACCTGCATCTTCAGCACGGAATTCTCCCTAAAGCTGATGGGCGACGTACAGCAGTACTTCATCGACCAGCGGGTACGAAACTTTTACTCCGTCTCCATCTCGGGCTACCACATCGCCGAGGCCGGCGCCAACCCCATCACGCAGTTGGCCTTTACCCTGGCCAATGGCTTCACCTTCCTGGAGTACTACGCCAGCCGGGGCATGGACATCGACCAGTTTGCCCCCAACTTCAGCTTCTTCTTCTCCAACGGCCTGGACCCCGAGTATGCCGTCATCGGCCGGGTGGCCCGCCGCATCTGGGCCAAGGCCCTCAAGCTCAAGTACAAGGCCAGCCCCCGCGCGCAGATGCTTAAGTACCACATCCAGACCAGCGGGCGCTCGCTGCACGCGCAGGAGATCAGCTTCAACGACATCCGCACCACCCTGCAGGCGCTCTACGCCATCTACGACAACTGTAACTCCCTGCACACCAATGCCTACGACGAGGCCATCACCACCCCCACCGAGGAGTCGGTGCGCCGCGCCATCGCCATCCAGCTCATCATCAACCGGGAGCTGGGTATGACCAAAAACGAAAACCCCCTGCAAGGTGCCTTCATCATCGAAGAGCTGACCGATCTGGTGGAAGAAGCCGTACTGAGCGAATTTGACCGCATCACCGAGCGCGGCGGCGTGCTCGGCGCGATGGAGACCATGTACCAGCGTGGCAAGATCCAGGAGGAATCCCTCTACTACGAGACCCGCAAGCACACCGGCGAGCTGCCCATCATCGGGGTAAACACCTATCTGTCCAAGGACGGCTCGCCTACCGTCCTGCCCCGGGAGGTCATCCGCTCCACGACCGAGGAGAAGGAATATCAAATCGCCCACCGCGAAGCCGTGCAGCAGCGCGACGCCGCCCGGATCGCCCAAGTCCTCAAGGACCTACAGCATGAGGCCCTCACCAACGGGAACCTCTTCGTGGCCCTGATGGAAGCGGCGAAGTACGCGACGCTGGGGCAAATTACCCACGCTTTGTATGCGGTGGGGGGGCAGTATCGGCGGAATATGTGATTGTAGGGGTACCCCGCAGTGCACCCTCTGTAGGGGCGCCCCGCAGGTGCACCCCGTATCTATCAGGGGCGCGCTGCGGAGCGCCCCGTATCTATCAGGGGCGCGCCGCAGGTGCACCCCGTATCTATCAGGGGCGCCCCGCAGGTGCACCCCGTATCTATCAGGGGCGCGCCTGCGGAGCGCCCCGTATCTATCAGGGGCGCGCTGCGGAGCGCCCCTACGGAAAAATTCTTATTTTCCTACCATGAAACCCCGTCGGAAAAACTCACTTCGTCTCCAAGGCTATGACTACGGCAGCGATGGCGCCTACTATCTCACCATCTGCGTGCAGGATAGAAGGTGCTGCCTCAGCGACATTCATGAGGGGCAAGTAAGGCTCACAGAGGCAGGCCGAGCCGTTGAAGAGGAGTGGCTGCGTAGCGGGGACATTCGTGCTGATCAGATTTTTCTCGGAGAATACGTCATCATGCCCAACCACATGCACATGGTGGTTTTCCAAGCGGAACATGAAATCCCGCTAATGCGTCCGCATAAAGGCCTTCCGCAAACGCCCGGCTATGTCAACCAGGCAGGTCCTTCTGGTCGCAATATTTCTTCGCTGATGCGCTGCTTCAAATCTGAAGCGACCAAGGCTGTCCGTGCCTTGGGAATGGCGGATTTCAAATGGCAACGGGGCTTCCACGATCGCATCATCCGCAGCCAGGAAGAGTTGGAGCGGATCAATCACTACATCGCTGAGAATCCGGGGAATTGGCCGGATGATTCTGAATATCCTGGGTAGGGGTGCCCCGCAGGTGCTCTTATGTAGTGGGCGCGCCTTGAGAGTACCCTTACAGATCCCCCCCAAACACCCTCTCAATGGGTAATGCATATCGTGCTTTGACGAATTCTTCCCCCCTCCTCGACGATGCCCAGGGCCACTACTACCTCAGGCACATCGACTGAGACAGGTACCGCCGCATCCAAGCCTACCTGAATTGTCGACCCCTATCTGGGTGCAGCGCGACGCTACGGAGTATGGGGTGGCCAACGAGCTGGTCGACCTCGGCGTGCCGCGCGAGGACATCGTGCTGGGCTTTCAGGCCCCGTTCAATCGGCCTTATACGGATTTTGTGGTGGCGTGAGGCTAGGCAGGACGCTCGATCTGATCCCAACTCATCACCCGAGCGTAGCTTCGTTGTTGGTTCTGGTCGCCGGCATAGATCAGGGTGGAATGCTCGGCAGCAACACCTGCGAGGCTCTGGAAATAGCGCAGGTGATCGAAAAAATGAGGTTGCAGGGTTTGCCCTGACTTGATTTCAAAAGGGTACATGCTGCTGCCTTCATCTAAGATCAAGTCGATTTCTTTACCAGTCTTGTCGCGCCAAAAATAGGCGTGAGGCCGCTTTCCCTGGTGGTAGGCTTGTTTCATCAGCTCCACGACCACAAAGTTCTCAAATAAGGCCCCTCTGGCGTAGTGGGTCATGAGCTCTGCCTCATCGCGAATGCCGAGCAGGTAGCACGCCAGCCCCGTGTCGAAGAAATAGAGCTTGGGCGTTTTGGTCAGCCGTTTGTTGAAATTGCGGTAGTAGGGAGGCAGGGTAAACGCAACAAAGCTGGTTTCCAGCAGCGACAGCCACCGCTTGACCGTGGGCTGGCTGATACCAATCTCGCTGGCCAGGGCGCTCTGGTTGAAAAGCTGCCCGATCCGACCCGCGCACAGACGTACAAACAACTGGAACTGCTGTAGATCACTCACGTTGATCAGCTGCCGCAGGTCTCGCTCCACGTACGTCTGCACGTAGGCGGGAAAAAACACGTCCAGGGCCACCCTTTGGTCATAAAGCCGTGGATACCCCCCCTGCAACACAAACTGAAAGGGGCGCTCAGGAAGAAAAGGCGTTTCCCGCAACTCCTGCAAGCCGAAGGGCAGGAGATGAAAGATGGCTACCCGCCCCACCAAGCTCTGGCTGATCCGTTCCATGAAAAGAAAATTCTGCGATCCGCTCAGCACAAACTCCCCGTTTCGCCCCGTCTCATCTACCATGGCCTGCACGTAGGAAAACAAGTCCGGCGCATACTGCGCTTCATCGATGACCATGCCCCCCTGGCGTTGAGCTAAAAATCCCCTGGGATCTTCCAGGGCAAACGCCCGGGTTTCAGGATGCTCCAGGTTTGCGTATAGGTAGTCGGGAAACAAAGCCCGGCAGAGGGTGGTCTTGCCTGACTGCCGTGGACCGGTGATGCTCAAGACGGGCATCTGTTGCGCCACCTTGCGGATGTGATCGGTGAGTTGGCGGGGAATCATACCAAAACATACACCCCGTTTCGGACAAATTCAATATTCGATGTTGAATTTGTCCATATCGGTCGAAGGTTTTCATTCGCCCCTTAATGTTGGGAACACCCCCCGCGAGGACATCGTACTGGGCTTTCAAGCCCCCTACAAGCGGCCCTATACGGATTTTGCGGTGGCGTGAACATCAGAATTGTTTGATATATTGAACACAAATGGCTATCTTGTTTAAGATATCAAACAATCGTATGAAAAACGCCACCCTCCTGCCCAAACAAAAGCGCATACTGGAGCGTCTGGGTGAAAACATCCGCCTGGCGCGGCTGCGTCGCAACCTCAGCGCGGAGCTGCTGGCTGAGCGGGCCAACATCGGGCGCACCACGCTCTGGAGCCTTGAGAAAGGCAACGCCAACGTCAGCCTGACTACCCTCATTCGGGTACTGGGCGCCTTGGGCATGGCCGAAGAACTGGCCCAACTGGCCGCCGATGATACCTTGGGCCGTAAGCTGCAGGACATTGAGCTGATGAAGGGGAAAACCAAACGGTCATGAGGGAAATCCAGGTGATCGCAGACTGGGATAGCCTGGGCAGTCCTACTCCCATGGGCACCCTCCGGGTCGAGCAAACCCGGGGGAAGGAGGTGTTTTCGTTTACCTACGATGGGGCTTGGCTGGCGACAGAGCAGGGCCAAGCCCTCAACCCAGACCTGCAACTCTATGCAGGCCCTCAATATTTGTCCGACGAAAAGGCCAACTTTGGGCTTTTTCTCGATTCCTCGCCCGACCGCTGGGGGTGCATGCTGATGGACCGCCGGGAGGCACTCATCGCTCGGCAAGAAGGACGTCCACCGATGCCCCTTTTTGAGTCGGATTACCTGCTGGGGGTGCAAGACGAGAGTCGCATGGGTGCGCTGCGGTTTCGGATGGGATCTGATACACCTTTTCTGGCCAATGAGCCTGAACTCAAAGCACCGCCCTTTGCGCGTATTCGCGAATTGGAACAAGCCAGCCTGCGCGTAGAGGACGATGATTTTTTCGAGGACCAGCAGGCTCTACAGTGGCTGCGCCTGCTCATTGCCCCGGGTTCCTCATTGGGCGGTGCCCGCCCCAAGGCCAACGTACGAGATGCCGAAGGGAACCTGTGGATTGCAAAATTCCCCAGCAAAAACGACGAGGTAGATAGCGGGGCTTGGGAATACGTGTTGCACCAGCTTGCTCAGGCGGTCGGGATAACGGTAGCGCCCGCGCAGACGCAAGTGCTTTAGCAGCGACATCATACTTTTCTGGTTCAGCGCTTTGATCGGCTGGTTCAAGACCGGCGCGTTCACTTCGCTTCGGCGATGACTTTGCTGGGCTATCAAGATGGCCACGACCATCGTGCAGGGGCAAGCTATCTGGAAGTGATAGAATGGCTGGAAATGTATGGAGCAGCACCCACTGAGGACATACGAGAACTCTGGCGACGGATTGTCTTCTCGGTATTGGTCTCGAATACTGACGATCACCTGGGCAATCACGGCTTCTTGCTCTCTCGCCAAGGCTGGCGACTATCTCCTGCCTATGACCTCAACCCAAACCCCAAAGGAACCGGCCTCAGCCTGAACATTTCTGAGGCAGACAACAGCCTGGACCCCGCGCTTTGCCTGGAGGTGGCAACTTGGTTTCGCTGGGAGACAACTGAAGCCGAGGGTTTCCTTCGTACCGCCACTGACCAAATCCGCCGATGGGAGACGCTGGCGCAGTCGTTGGGGATTTCCCCTGCCGAACGGGTATTGATGGCGCCTGCATTTGCGGCAAGTGCCGGTTGAAGTATATGTGCTGGGTGTTCAGGCCCAGTAAAGGCAATACCCACCGTTCATTCGGTGGCATGAAGTGCCGGTTGATACATTGCCCGCCGGCAATTTGCCAACTGCCAGCTCTCCCCATATTTTTACCCTCCAGAAAGTCTTTTCTTCTTTGGGAGCCCCCCCCCCTTTTTATCTAAAAACTCATGGATTCTTGGTCAAAAAGCCTTTTTGAAGGCCTTCATGGCATACAAGGCAGTGGACACTTCCTCACCACAGGAAAGGTACCGCTGGTCCTGCCTGGCTTGCGCATCAAAGAGACCCCAGAGGTCTCCTTCCCGATAAAGCCCGCGGAAGCCCAGAGACTCATCACCTTGGCCAAGGCAGCCCCATTCGGGCGGGGGAGCGAGACGATTACAGACGAATCGGTCCGCAAAGCCTGGGAGATCGACGCCTCGGCTCTCTCTTTCCACAACCCCGCCTGGGAAGATACCCTGGCACGCATCCTCCAATCGGTACAAACCGGGCTGGGCCTAAGCCAAAAGCGCATCGAAGCCCACCTCTACAAACTCCTCATTTATGAGGAAGGCGGCTTTTTCTTACCCCATAAAGACTCGGAAAAAGAAACCGGGATGTTTGGCACCCTGATCATTGGGCTACCAAGCCCGCATGAGGGGGGGACGCTCTGCGTCCGGTTTGGTGGGGAAGAAAAGCAAGTAGATTTTTCATCCGCTATGGCGCAATATCAGTTGCCCTTCGCAGCCTTTTACGCGGACTGCGAGCATGAAATCAAGCCCGTGACGGCGGGCTACCGCTTGGGGCTGGTCTACAATCTGGTACAGAAAAAAGGGGAGATCATCCCAAGTCCTGATATCAGCCAGCAGGTGAATCAACTGGCTGCCCTGCTCAAGGAAGGGCGTGATGTCCTCTCATTTCCTGCCGCCGTGCTGCTGGAGCACGACTACACCCCAGCCAATTATTCTCGTCACAGCCTTAAGCTGCACGACCGTTTCCGAGCCGAGGCACTGCTCAAAGCCGCTGAAAAAGCCGGGTATATGGCCCACCTAGGGCTTATGACGCACTATATGCATGGGGACCTGGAAGGGGATTATTTTTACGATACATACAGCCAAAGCAGCGGAGAGGGAACGATGGGGGATGAAATCTATGAGGAAAGCCTCAGCGTTGATTATTGGGAGCCAGGCTATCCCAACCTGGGCAGCCTTCAACTGGAGCCCGGGCAAGTCATCAGCCAGAAAGAAACCGGGACGGGGGAGCCCACCGAAAAAGAGGCAGAGGGGTATACCGGCAACGCGGGCATGACCATTGAGTATTGGTACCACTACGGGGCCGTGGTTTTATGGCCCCGCGACATGCATCAGGAAATCCTGCATGGCGCATCCATCGACGTCCGGTTGAGCTGGCTGCGCTACGAACTTGACCGAGGCACCTCCCCTGACACCTTGCTACCCGAGCTGATGGCGATCAGGCAGCGCATAGAGACAAAGTTGGAGCATCCTTTCGCATTTTGGGAGCGGGCCCTGGACTGGGTATCCCTGATAGATGTCCTCGGGGTGTTTTCCGCTCACTCTTCGATCATACAACAACTCACGCCTATTCTGGGAAAGGCCTTGCCCATCCTATCCCGCGACCAGGTAGTGGCCTTTTTCGTCCAGCTCCCGGTCACGAATGTCCGGGCCATCATGACCGCCGCAGGAAAAACCGGTGAACCCGCATCCCTGGTCCGACTCATGGAAGTGATCGCCGCCCTGAGAGCGGATACCCGTCTCAAGTCGACCATTCAGGAAGTACTCCAGGCCTTGCCCGATTACCTTTTGCAGGGACAACTACAGGAGTCAAAAGGCTCCTATTCAGGGAGTCCAACTCCCAGAAAGACGATCAAGAAATGCGTCATCCAGTCCCTCAGCCTGGCCCCCTATGCGGAAAATGACCCTGCTTGGGTAGACGCCATGACCCAAGCCCTGCATCAGCCCCAGTCCCAGGACCAAGTGTTTTTGGAGCAATGCTTATTGCCTGCTTTGGTGGACCCCGCCTTACCCCAGGGGCCCTTGCACGCTGCGTTGAAGGCCCAACTGATCAGTCGGTTTGAGCAGGCAGCGGGCGAAAAACCCCAGCCCCCCGCAAACTGGTCCCTGGAAGTGCCCGAGGGCCGGAATGCGACGGCCCAAAGTGTCCTTACCATGCTACGCTCCTTCCTGGAGTCGCCGGTCGACCGGGTGTTTCACTACCAAAAAAACCAGCAAAATCGTGATTTGGTGGCCAATGTGCTACGCAACCATGCCATAGACGTCCGTTTCGAGACAGAGCGAAAAGGCCGTCCTCACATCCTGAAGATCATCAAAGCCCGGAGCGCCTACGATGACGCGCTTCGTGATTGGCAAACCAATCAGAACTGGCTGGCACGCCTGAAAGAGGCCACTACCTGAAAAGCCCGGAGACGGCTTTTTTACTTTCCCCTTTATTCTTCCTCCCATCAGGGTATCTTTGAACAAAACCCATACGCCCTCAAGCCATCCCCATGATCGACCGTATCAAAGCTCAACTCAAGCGCCTGCAAGAAGATCCCGATCTATCCCCCCTCTCTTACCGGCAGGGACAGACCCTCTACGTCAACGGACAGGTTCAAACCCTCAGCCAGGGGGCTAACCAGATTGAGGTCCTCATTGACGACGAATACGGCGACTTTCAGGTAGCGGTACAGGTTCTGGAGGATGGACTGGTTACACACACCCAAGGCGCCAGGGAATCCGCGCCGCATCATGTGATTGCGGCCCTGATGCAATACCATGAAGAGGTCAACCGCAGCGAATCACGCCCTTTGTCTACCGGCAAGGCTTACACCCGTGAGGGCATGATACGCCGGGTCCTGGCCGAGCGGGAGGAGCGAGCCCGCAAAGCCGAGTACCGCGTCGAATTTGCCGACAACCCCTACGGCGAGCATGTGCTCTACAATGAGAAAGGGGTGCCCTACAAACTCACCTTCCACGACTTGCCTGCCGAGACGGGCTATTGTTCTTGCCCCGACCACCGCACCAACAAGCTCGGCACCTGCAAGCACTTGATGTTTGCCTATCAAGTCAAAAAGGGCGATAAGCAGTCCCTGCGCAAGCCGTGCAAGTCGTTTCCATTCGTGGAGGTGGGCCTAGACCCGCTGAAAGATTACCAGATTCGCTGGTTTCACCCCGACCCGGAGGAGATCGAGCCAGGGGTGAAAAAGTTGCTGACGCAATATTTCGGGGAAGACAGCCATCTGCCCGAAGATCCACAGCGAATCCGTAAGCTGCTCTACTTCACCCAAGAGGCTAGGGCTTACAAGCAAATTCTCATTCGCCCCGAAGTGGAAGAATGCATCGAGCGGGCCTATCAGCAGCAAGTGCTGGAGCAGGTCGCAGACTCGCATGAAATGGACTTATCCATGCTCAAGGCGAAGCTATATCCTTACCAGCTCGCAGGCGTCAAGTTTGCTGCCTACAAAGAGGCGGTGATCATCGCGGACGAAATGGGCTTGGGGAAAACCTTGCAGGCCATCGCCACTGCCCTGGTGAAAAAGGATGCCTTCGGCTTCCGGCGCACCCTGATCGTGTGTCCAGCTTCGCTCAAAGACCAGTGGAAAAATGAGATCGAAAAATTCACCGACGAGCAAGCGGAGGTGGTAAGCGGTAAGCCCGAGGAGCGGGAGGAAATCTACCGCGAAAGCGAAGCCCACTTCCTCATCATCAACTACGAGACGGTGCTACGCGACCGCGAGGCCATCAACCGAATGGACACGGATTTCATCATCCTGGACGAGGCCCAGCGCATCAAAAACTACGAAACCCTGACGGCGCGCAGCATCAAGAGGCTGCAAAAGAAGCACGCGCTTGTCATCACCGGCACCCCCATTGAGAATCGCCTGACCGATCTTTTCTCCATCATGGATTTTCTCGATCCATACTTCCTGACGCCCTTATGGGAATTTTCCTACCGGCACTGCTACTTCGACGCGTCCAAAAAGAACAAGATCGTCGGGTACTATAACCTGCAGGAACTGAAGGAAAGACTAAAGCCCCTGCTGCTGCGGCGGACCAAGCGCGAGGTAATCAAGGAGCTACCCCATGTGACCCATCTGGATGTCCCGGTGCCCATGCATCCGGTTCAGGCGGAGTTTCACGCCAACTATGCCCGGGGTGCGGCGCAGTTGCTGGCCAAAAAGTTTCTTACCCCCTACGACATGAATCGCCTCATGATGATGCTAAACGGCATGCGCATGGTCTGCGATTCGACCTTCCTTGTAGATCAGGAAGGACCCCAGATCTCCCCCAAGTTGCAGGAACTGCGCCACATTTTGCTGGAAAAGCTCGACCTGATCGACAGCGACCGCAAAGTCATCATCTTCTCCGAATGGACCCGCATGAATGGCCTGATCGGCAAGCTGCTGCGCGATATAGGGGTCAAGTTTGTGGAGCTTAATGGCAAGGTGCCCATCCCCAAGCGGCAAGCGCTGGTAGATACGTTTTATCAGGACCCCGAATGCAAGGTCTTCGTCTCCACCGAAGCCGGCGGCGCAGGCCTCAACCTGCAGGTGGCCGACACGGTGATCAACTTCGAACTACCGTGGAATCCGGCCAAAAAAAACCAGCGTATCGGCCGCATCGATCGCCTGGGGCAAGAGTCGGATCAGCTCACCGTGATCAACTTCATCACGCGCGACTCCATCGAGGTGCGCATCGCGACCGGATTGATGCTGAAGGAGAATCTCTTTGAGAACGTCCTGGACAGCGACGCCTTCGGCGACGCGGTGGATTTCTCCGAAAAAGGCCGCGCCCAGTTCCTGCAGGAACTGATGGCCGTGATCGACGACATGGTAGAGCCGGGCCCGACCGAGGACGAAGAGGGCGAAACCGTACCCTCCGAGCTGCGCGAGATGGTGACAGAGGCTGCGGTCCCCAGCCCGACGGAAGAACCACAGGAAGAGCCTGGCTCCCAGCAGCCTGTACAGGGTGCTTCTTTTCCTTCGACTAAGGAAACCGCCAGCTCCGGCCCGGAAAACCCCCGCCCCCGTAGCCCCCAAACTCAGCAGATGGAAGAGGTTATGAACCAGGGACTGAGCTTCCTCGCAGGCATGTTTAAGATGATGACCGGACAGGATCTGCCCGCAGAAAACCAGCGCGTCGAGATTGACGAGGAAACAGGCGAGGTGGTGATGCGCTTCAAAATGCCGACCGGAGGCAAGTAAGATCCCTTGCGCTTTGCCCCGAACCTTGCCATCTTCCCCCATGACCTACGAAGACCTGCAGTCCCTGCTGGCGCTGTCGCCTACGGTACGCCTCCTGCTGCCTCCTCGCTGGGGCAAGGCTACTCCACGGCCAATGGTAGCTAACCCCCCGAATATCCGGCTCTTCGAAAAAAAAAATGAAAAAACGCCAGCCGGGAAAACATTTTGTTTAAAGTTAGGCTTAAAAGCCTAAACAAGCGCAGAAGGCAGCTTTTTTTTACCCAATGCGTTCAGTTTTTTTAGAACATTCAATTTTTACCATAAAAAACTGTAAGTCAATATTCAAGTAAGCAGTTTTTGTGCGTCTCGTTCTTTCTTGACGGATCAAAAGGGTCTCACACACGCAAACTTGTTTGTTGGTTTTTGCCAGCCATGTTTAGTCTTTTTTGTGCATCATTCAACATCCCTTAATCTGTATCCTTATGGAAGCCAGTACGCTACTCTCGACGCTCCTCTCGGGGCAACTCAACGCCGGTGATGTCGTGGGCTTCACCTTCTTCACGGGCTACATGTCTATGTTTGCCGCCTCGGTCTTTTTCTTCTTTGAGCGGCAGCAGGTCTCGGGCAAGTGGAAGACCTCTCTGCTGGTCTCGGGTCTCATCACGATGATCGCCGCCGTCCACTATTATTACATGCGGGACTATTACCTGGAGATGTCGGCCGCTGCCGAAGCCGCTGGTCGCGTCCTGGGCTTTGGCGAGGCTTCGCCCACCCAGTTTCGCTACATCGACTGGACCCTGACCGTGCCGCTCATGTGCGTGGAGTTCTTCCTCCTGCTGCGCCCCTACGGTGCCAAAACCTCCCTCATGTGGCGTCTTATCGGGTACTCGGTCGTGATGCTCGTGGCGGGCTACATCGGTGAAGCCTTCGCCGCTACCGCTGGTAATCCTGGCATGCACTCCATCATCTGGGGCGTGATCTCGACCCTCGGCTACGTAGGGATTGTGTACGAAGCCACCGCTGGTACCGTCAAGAAACTGGCCGATGCCTCCTCCAACCCCGACGTGGGTCGTGCCGTGCGCCTGCTGCGCAACTTCGTCGTCGTCGGCTGGGCCATCTACCCCATCGGGTACATGCTCATGCCCGGTAACCTGCTCGCCGGCTTCAACGATGTGCTCAACATCGACCTGATCTACAACATCGGCGACGCCGTCAACAAGATTGGCTTTGGCCTGGTGGTGTACTCGGTGGCGATCAACTCCACCAAGCGCGAAGGCCTCACCGCCTGATGCCTGTGTAAAGATTTTTTTGTGGATGGATTTTAGGTAGAGGTCCCGGCCGTCGGCCGGGGCCTTCTTTGTGTTGGCCATTAGGTGGGGTTCCAAATGCTGCCGATCGATAGGAAAAGGCTTTGGGGTGAGAAAATATTTTGTACTTTCCACCATAATCTCCTGATGACGGGGTTGGCTCCCTCTCAGAGGGAAATGTCTCCCCCTTTGATGCATATCATGCTCAATTAATTGCCGAATGAATAACTCTCCTTCCGCCTCTATTCGCCAAATCCTGGATCTTAACATCGCCGATATTCTGGAGTCATGGACGGTCTCGCAGGCGGTCCGTGAACTACTCGCTAATGCGCTCGATGAGCAAGTGCTCAGTAATTCGGAGCCTATTCAGATTCTGAAAGGAGCGGACCACTGGGAAATCCGGGACTTTGGCCGTGGCATAAAGCCTGAACACTTTGTACTGAGTGAGAACCCTGAGAAACTTCGTCGTCGGGACATCATCGGTAAATTTGGTTTTGGGCTGAAAGATGCTTTAGGGACCCTTTTTCGTCATGGGGCAAAGATCGAGATTCACTCCAAGCACGGGCATTTCTCTCTGGTCAAGCAGCAAAAGCAGGGATTGGATGAAAAAGAAACCCTGCACGTAGTCGTCATGCCGCCCATAGAACCCAATATGCGCGGCACTGCAATTCGCTTGTATGGGCTAACAGAAGACGAGATGATGCAGGCCAAGAACATGTTTCTCCATCTGGCAGACCCGCCCTTGGAGGTGTTGGATACCCTGCCAATGGGGCAAATCATCCGCTACACGGGTAAGAAAGCCCCCATCTTTGTTAACGGCTTGCAGGTGGGGGAAGAGTCGGGCTTCCTATTTGGCTACAATATCATTGCCCCATCACCTGCCCTTCAACGGGCTATGAACCGGGAGCGAAGGCATGTAGGGCGCACCGCTTACGTTTCTCAGGTGAAGGAGCTTTTGCAAAAATCCGATCGATTAGAGGTATCCCATGCGCTCGCTCAGGACTTTGCCAATAAGCCTACGCACGAAGAACTGACCTGGCTCCCAGTCCAGGAGCATACCATTCGTATCCTCAATCGGGAGCGGAAGTATGTGTTCTACAAAGAAGGAGACGCATTCCTCCAGCCAGCGCTACTTGATGAGGCGCGCAACGAGGGCCTTATCCCTCTGGAATTACCCAAAAAGCTCTGGCGAAAGGTGGTCGGAAAGGGAGACTACCAGCAAGCGCCCATCTTGACACTGGAAGAGTATGCACGACAAAGAGAGGCGAACTTTAGGCCAGAATTTGTACCGCTGGAAGATCTAGCCCCACATGAACAAACCGTTTGGGAAACCCAGAAACTCATCTTTGAAGCCATCGGCGGCAGGCCCGCCCAAATTCGAGACATTCGGGTCGCTGAGCGCATCGAGCTGAATGAGAAACTCGATCGTAAAACAGTAGGGTTATGGGAGCCAAGCCAGCAGCGTATTACCATCCTCCGATCGCAGCTGGCTTCCATGCGCCAGTTCACCGGCACCCTGCTCCACGAGATTGCCCATGCTACCTCCGGTGCCGACGACTGCACGCGTCGCTTTGAGTCTGAACTGACAAACTTGTTGGGCAAGGTGGGCGAAGCACTCTGTGAGCGCCTCCTGTCTCCTGCCGATGCTAAATTAGGTGCGTTACACTGACTTTACGGTACTTTTTGCCCACCCCCAAGGTGATAGCCACGGGGTTTTTGATGAGCAATTCACCTTTCTGTAGGCCAGCAATGGCCTCTTTGATTTCCTGAAACTCCTTGCCTGAGACGCCAAACAAATCCTTGATCACCCCGTCATTCATCGACTGTTGCTTCATGATCAGGGGGTACTGGGCATTGGCGTAGAAATCGAAATGGTCGCTCTTGTAGCTGTCCATGTTTTGGGTGGCCAGGATGATGCTCAGGCCTTTATTGCGGCCTACGGCGATGAGGTCGCGTAGCGGCTTGTTGTCAAAGCCCAGCATGTAGTGCGCCTCGTCTATGATGGTGAAATGCCGCAGCTCCACCAGCTTGTCTTCGACTGCCTGCTTGGGCAGTTGCTCATAGCAACTATTGAGCTTGGAAACCACGAAATACACAATGGCTTTGGCAATGGGACCCTCCTTGGGAAAGCCATCCATCTTGATGATAAGGCTTTCCTTGACCAAATCCAGGGTGTCTGAGGCGCTAAAAAGCCGGGTACGGATCAATTGCTTGAGTACCGACTTAACGCTGTCGTCTTTATCTTGCTCACGCTCGGGCTGCTTGCGGGTATATTCTTTGAGGATCAGCTCAAAATCTACCGGGCGATTGCGGGTTTTCTTGTATGCCTCGATGATGGCCTCCGCCAGGCGGTTGTTCATATTGGCACTGATGCGGGCATCGTCGATCGCCGATAGTGCCTGTGCTAGCTGCGTGGCGTAGAGGTTGATTTCATTCTGGGTTTTGCCCGTGAAGTCCTTGAATGGATTAAATGGTAAGGGCTGCGTCATCGGATCAAGGATCGCACCGCGATTGACTTCAAATAGCTTGAGCCAAGCGTCATTCGCAGGGTCTGAGAACTCGCCTTTATAGTCGAAAAGCAAGAAATTGACGGGATAGCTGGTATCGACTGAACGAGAGCGTATTTCATGCAGGAGTACCGCCAGCAGATTGGATTTGCCAGAGCCCGTGGTGCCGGCGATGAGTATCTGGGTGTTGGGGACTTGGGTGGAGTTGAGGTCCAGCGTGGCCGGGATGTCATCCCCATAGGAGCCAATGACCAGATTTAGCTCGGGGATGTTGCCATACGCCCCCTGGCGCACCTGCGCCAGGTCGTTGAGCAGCCAGGCATCCAGATGGTCACTGGCCAGCAAGTATGAAGCCCCCCGTTTGATCTCATAGTTGACCGCCTTGCGCAGCAGGGTAGGATTGTTTTCCAAGTCGGCATCGCTATCGCGATATCGCAGCTTGAGGAGCGCAGACCATAGCGGCTGAAGGTTGCCCTTGGAAAAGACCGTGTCATGAATCGTGCTCTGCGTGGTGAGCTTCAGCGCCTCGATTTCCGCCGCTTGCCGAGCATCCGATAGAGAGAGCCCAGCCACAAAACAACTGCGAAAGAGCATGTTGTTGGAGATGCTAATGGGCTTTTGGCGATGATGAACCTGCAGGTTCACGCGCTGCTCGACACGCTCCTTGAGGGTCGCCAATGCTTCAGGAATTCCCTCGGCCACCCGGATATTGTGAAACAAAATCATGGCTTCAGTCTTCGATCTGCTTGTTGAAATATCCCAACACGACATCAGTGCGTTGCTGCTCCCGGTCCCGCTTCAGGGTATAGGCCTTGCTCACGAAAGGCTCAATCTTGGAGAGGTCTTGTCCGGGGCGGATCTCGCTGTCCGAACTCAGCAAAATCGTCTGATGTGACAACTCAGGAAAATAATTTTCCAACACCGTCGCCCGGCTGGTCTCGTCAAGGACCCCCATCACGGTGTCAATCATCACGGGCGGGTCATAGTCCCCATACTCATGCAGGGCCTTGAGCAAGACCTGAATGACGACCTGCTTGGACGCAGTGTTCAATTGGTTGAGGTAAATTTCGTTTCCCCGCTTATGGTAGATTTTGAAAGTAAGATCGCGGAGGTCTTCAGATAAGGCCACCCGATCGACCACGTCTTTGTAGGCAGCCAAATTGGTATTAAGGTCCTGCTTCATCTTAACCTCAATCTGCTGCTTCTTGGCTTTGAGCAGGGCGTTGGTCACTTCTTCAAAGAAGGGCTTAAGCTTTTGCAAGGCTTCAAAGCGAGGGTCAGGCTCCTGGCTGGTCTGAATATCAAACTGATGGATCCGACGGTCGATCTTTTCGATTTCACCTTCCAATTCTTTGATCTGGATGTGCAGCCGCTTGATGTTCAGCTCATTCTCCTCATACTCCCGCAAGAGGTCGTAGCTTTGCCCTGCTATCTGGGACTTGAGCTGCTCGATCTGGGTCTCATAATTTTCCAGATTTCGCAGTGACACATTGAGCTCCTCCTGCTGGGCCTGCAGGCCCAGGTAGGGATTTTGGTAGGCGCCGTTGACGAGCTGCTCCAGGGCCTTCAGCTCAGATTCCTCCAGGAAGGCATAGGGATTGCTACCGGGATCATCTTTGAGCAAACTGGCCAGATGCGATACCAGTTCGTCACGTGAAGCCGGCAGGGACGCCAGCCCGCGCTTGCGCAAAAAGTCAATTAGCCCCCCCACGATCTGGTCCAGCTGCTCGGGGCCTACATGGGTGCGGGTACGCTGGGTCTGCTCATTGTGGGCCTTCAGCACGAGGGCCACCTCGTGCTTCATGGCCTCAGCCAGCTTGGGATGACAAATGTGCTGATCGAAGTTGCGGGAAAAATCCTCTGCCTGATGATGATACGTAGCCTCCTTCTTTTCGATGGCCGCCACCATCCCTTCCATCTGCTCGATCTTCTGCTTGAGCGCCGCTTCGTGATTTTGGCCCGCCCGCAGCTGCTCAACCGTGTCCTGATGGACTACCGAATACTCCAGCGCCTTCTGGTGCTGGGTCGATACATACTCCTTCTTCTGCTCTAAGCTGTTTTTCTCCGCCACCAGGGCCAGGTACTCTTTCTTTTCATTTTCGGCCTGTAGGCGCTGCGCCGTATACTCCTGCACCAGGGTCTCGCTTGCCCGGGCGAGGCTCAGGTACTTATTAAAGCCCATCACGTTCTCGATATTCTCCCGGATCACCCGGTTGAGCTGGTCTTCCTTCAGCAGGTTTCCCGCCTCCATGGCATCAAAGAGAAAATAGCGACTCAACTCCTGCGGCAAGTTGGCCTTGATGATCTTGTTCACCTGAGCCTCGGCTTCTTGTCGCTGCCCTGCAGGCGTGGCTGTGCCATAGACAAAGATGTTTCCATCCATGTTTAAGCGTACACTTTCCACCGGCTTCTCCTGTGGATTGAGCACGTAGGTCCGCGAGAGTACATATTGCTGCTCGGTATTCAGTACCCGCCCCGAAAAGTGCAGCTCCAACTCAATACGCTCATCTTCCTGGCCCAGGGCTCCGGCGTTGAGCAGCTCCCGGAACTGCCGCGCATTGCGGATCTCCAGGCCATATAGGGCGCCGTAGATGGCCTCGAACAAGGTCGTTTTACCTCCCCCGTTTGCGCCCCCGATTAGTACGATCGGTCGCTCCTCCGATACCGACAGGTCCAGATCCAGGACCAGATAGGTCTTGAAGTTCTTTGCCTTGACGCGTTTGATGATCATGGCGGTGCTATTTGATCTTTTGCAATGCCTTGTCAATCAGCTTTTCCAGTCCCTTTCCCTCGATGTCCTGATTCTTGACCCGTCGCTCGTGATAGCTGCGTAGCAGATCTTCCTTTACCCACTCAAAATCCAAGTCATACTGCTGGCAGAGCGCCTCAATCAGCGCCATGTCCTCCTTGCGCACCCCATAGTGCACAAAGGTTGAATCCAAGCCTTTCTTTGCCATAATCAATCCACGTTTGCAGGGTCATATAGGGTCCAGCCCATGGTATCACGGGCACTGGAGATCGGATTCTCACAAAACTTCCATACGCCTTCGCCCTTGGGTACAATGATTCCTCCCATCAGCTTGCGCCCCCGCTGGTTTTCTGTCTGAATATAGGCGTGCAACGCGTTGTGTTTGTTCACAAACTCCGGGTCAGAGTCTAAAGTCTTGGTGTCGAAGAGGGCCACCCGCCCGCTCTTGTGCCGGATCACAAAATCCACATAGAAACCCCGGGTCACGCCCTCGCGGTCCTCGTACACCACTGCGAAGTCTTCTTTGTTCTTGTCGCCATTTTTGTACCACCAGTCCAGGTGCTGCCGGTTTTTCTCCAAAAAGTCCACAAAAGTCCGCTCCGGGCGGCTGGCCCGCTGCTGCTCATAAAAGGGCTGCAAGGCATGGGCCTCGGCAGGCCGCTCCTGATAGTGCTCATTGAAAATGCGCTCCGACGGCACATCCCAAGGACTCTCGTTCACCTGCTTGCTGGCCAGTTTGGCCTGCTGCTGCAACAGCTCGTCATGCCGCGCCAGCGCCTGATCGATCAGCTCGATGATGCGGGGCTTGTTTTGCTCGTAGAGCATGATCTTCACCGCGCTGTACTCGTCGATCATCAGGTACTCCTCAAAAAACATCTTCAGCCCCATCTCCAGAGTGGGCGCCGAGTCCACCTTGGCATACCAGCCAACATGCGCCCGGGCAAACTGCCGGAAGAGGCGGTCCAACTCGTCCTGGGTCTTGGCAAAGCGCTCCTTTTGCGCTACCTGTGTGGCCCCTTCCTCCCCCTGGATTTGCAGGTCGCGGGGGATGGGAATCTCGATCCGCCCCACCTCCAGCTCGATCATTTTGGCCTTGAGCTGCCGCTGGTTGTAGCTGCTCGGGCTCTCGCTGCCCGTCACATCCGGGTCCCGGCTCACACCCAGGTAGGCCTCCGCCGCCTCATAGAGGCACTTCCGAAACTTGGAACTCAAGCGATTACGCACCAGGCGGGTATTGAGGTAGGCCGAAGGCAGTCCCAAATCGGCGTAGTGCGCCACCCGATAGGCTTTGTTCTGAACCAGGTAATCCATGTCGTCCCGCACCACCTGAATGATGTCCCGGCTCAGGTCGGTGTAGACATAGCCGTAGTTGAGCACCGGCAGGGGGTAGTGCTGCTGCTCGGGCATGCGCAGGATGCGCCCCACCGTCTGGATGGTGAAGGTCTCCTGCTTGTTTTCCCGGAAAA
The DNA here is from genome assembly GCA_003696875.1 of Bacteroidota bacterium. GTDB lineage: Bacteria > Bacteroidota > Bacteroidia > J057 > J057 > RFHL01. The sequence continues at coordinate 26,266 of RFHL01000443.1, forward strand.
TCAACAACACCGCCGCCCGTGGGCAGTCCCAGCCCAGGGCGATCGCCTGCTTAAAAAGCAGCACGTCCACCATGGAGTCAGGGGCCTCGATGCCGTCGAGGTTGGTTTTTTCGTTGCTCAGCCAGACGGCCAGCCGGTGGTTTTGCGTGGTGATGCCCTTGACTTCCAGCATGGCCAGCACCGCATCGCGGATTTGCAGGTCGTAGGCCGACTCCTTCTGGTTGTCGTTGGGGAGCTGGATCAGCAGCAGGGGATTGATCTTTTTGCCCAGCTGGGCATAGGCATCGGCCAGCTCCTGCCGCTTGCCCAGGGCCTCGTCGAGCAGCACCTGGTTCAGGTGGCGGCCCGCCTGCTCGCCTGCATCCAGCCGAGGGTTGAGTACCACGCCCTGCTTGATCATCTCGGCGGCCACCACCTCGGGCCGCTTGATGGTGTGGCCATAGTCGGAGTGAAACAACGGCGTGGCCGATACGTCGATCTCGATCTTGGCGTAGAGGGTTTGCAGCAATTCGCCCGCCGCCTTGCCCTTGGCGGCGAAGAGGTGGGCCTCGTCCAGGATCACGATGATCTCGGTGTCGTGGAGCTTGGCCTGCTCCACGTAGCGCTGCAAGGTGCGGTCGCTCTCGTTGTCGCGTATGTAGAGGTTACCGCTTTTGTTGACCGACTGCCAGTTGAGGAAGAGCACATCGCCGGGCAGCAGGCGGTTGTCCACCACGTCCTCAAACTGGATGGGCCGCAGGCTGCGGGTCTCGGCAAAGTAGCGGCGCAGCGCTTGCAGGCTCTGCAGGTGTAGCTGGTTGGGGGCCAGCCAGATGAAGGCTGCCTGCCGCCGGGGCAGGTCGTAGCGGTCGCGCAGCTCCTCGCAGAGCTGCGCCAGAAAGGCGGCCATGGTCACCGTCTTGCCCGCACCCGTAGGG
>RFHL01000444.1 GCA_003696875.1 Bacteroidota bacterium
CGTCGCGTGATCCATCACCTGCAGCAGGATGCTGAACAGGTCAGGATGGGCCTTCTCGATTTCATCGAGCAGCAGGACGCAATAGGGGTGCTTGCGGATACCATCGGTGAGCAGTCCGCCCTGGTCAAAACCAATGTATCCGGGTGGGGCTCCGATGAGCCGGGCCACGGCGTGTTTTTCCATGTATTCGCTCATGTCAAAGCGCATGAAATGGATTCCCATAATGTGGGCAAGCTGCTTGGCCACTTCGGTCTTTCCCACACCCGTGGGGCCGATGAGCAGGAACGATCCGGTCGGCTTTTCGGGGATGCGCAGACCGGCGCGGGCTCGTTTGATGGCGGTGGCCAGGGCCTGGATGGCCTGGTCCTGACCGAAAACCTGGTTTTTCAGATCCTCTGCCAGACTCTTCAGCCGCATCTGGTCGGACGAGGACACGCTGCGTGCAGGGATCTTGGCCATGCGCGAAATGACGAGCTCGATATCCTTGGGATGAACCACGCGGCGCACGCGCCGGTTGTCGGTCAGCCGCAGGCTGGCCCCGGCCTCATCGATGACGTCAATGGCTTTGTCCGGCAGGTAGCGGTCGCTGATATGGCGCGCCGCCAACTCGGCAGCCGCCTTCAGTGCGGCTTGGGTGTAACGTACGCCGTGGTGCTCCTCGTAATAGGATTTGAGCCCCTTGAGGATCTGATAGGTTTCTTCAACCGTCGGTTCGCTGATTTCGACCTTTTGAAAGCGTCGGCTCAGGGCCCGATCCTTCTCGAAATGGTTCTTGTATTCCTCGTAGGTGGTGGAGCCGATACAGCGGATTTCACCACTGGCCAACACCGGCTTCAGGATATTGGAGGCATCCATGGACCCGCCGCTGGTCGCCCCCGCACCCACCACCGTGTGGATTTCGTCGATGACCAGGATGGCTCCGGGCTTTGCCTTCAGTTCGTTGATCACTGCTTTGAGACGCGCCTCGAAGTCTCCGCGGAACTTCGTTCCCGCAAGCAGGGCCCCCATGTCCAGTGCATAGATTTCCGTGTCCCGAAAACTCTCGGGCACTTCACCGCGCTGGATCCTGCGCGCCAGCCCTTCGGCGATGGCGGTCTTGCCCACACCCGGGTCCCCCACGAAAATGGGATTGTTCTTGGTGCGCCGC
>RFHL01000445.1 GCA_003696875.1 Bacteroidota bacterium
AGCGTGTACAATGCCTACTACCACCTCAATGCCTATTACCTCTACCTGGAGCAGCGGCCGTTTTTCGACCCCCACACCCAGCAGAGTGGCCTGGTAGATGTGGCACGGGTGGTCTCGCTCTTCCCCATCATCCCTGCCCTCAACCTGTATTTCCATTTCTGATGGCTCACTTTTTTTTTACGCCTAAAACGCATTTGGCTATGTGTCGTGATCGGCAGTTTCGGCAGCTGTGAGACGTATCGCACGGTGGACTACCCTTTGCCCAGTGCCGCCCCCCGCCCGGTGGCGGTAGGCCTGTGGGCACCAGACCAGCCTCTGCGCATTTTCGCGGACTGGACTATTCCGCTTCAGTCTAGCCCCCTCCCCCCGAAAGGGGCGGACAGCCTACAGGTGACGCTCATGGTAGCGGGAGGCCAAACTTACCCCTTGATACCCCAAGAAGGTTCCCTTTTTGGGCTTGTACAGCCACCGGCCGTGCAAGCAGGTGCGGTACTGACCCTGTCGATTGATTGTTCCCGCTGTGGCGGGCCCTGGACGGCACAGGATACCGTACCCGCAGCCGGCGAGATCGTCTCTGTATCGGCAACCATCGACTCAAGTACCCGCAGCTACCGCGCCGAGCTTACCTTTCGCGCTCCTCCGGGTAGCCGCTACTTTGGCTTCAGCCAGGTGCTGCTTGGCCCGGATTCCCTCCCCCTCAGTCCAGCGTTTCCCCAGGGTGAGGAGATGCGGTTACCGGATGAATTTGGGACATTGCCGGCGGCATCCATCCCCTCCTACAGCTTCAGCCTCGCGCCGAGCACCTACTTTGGGCCCTTGCGCATCAGCGGGCTGCGGGTATGGCTCTTTAGCCTCTCCCCCGCCAGCCATGCCTTTCTCATGAGCCAGGCTGAGTATGAAGGCACCTATGGGGACTTTTTGGTCGCCCCCGTCGAGGTCGTCAGCAACTTCTCGCATGAAATCGGCTTTTGGGGCCTTTACCAGCTCGACAGCGCGACGGTCTTCTTCCCCTGACCCCTCCCCTACAGCGGCTTCATCTGCTCGAAGGTCTCATGGCAGGTGTTGCAATGATGAATGGCCCGGCAGGCGGTGGGGCCAAAGCTGTTGAGCAGGCGGGTGTCGGTCGAGCCGCAGATGGGGCACTCGGCGCGCATGAGGTTCTCGACCTCTACCGTCCCCTCGATGCGGGGGGGCGGGCTCAGGCCAAAGTCCTTGAGGATGCGGCGGCCTTCCTCGGTGATCTGATTGGTGCTCCAGGCCTGCTTGTAGCGGACAAATACCTGAACCTCGCGCGCCCCTGCGGCATAGAGGCTGCGCTCGATGTCGCGCTTCATCACCTCGATCGCCGGACACCCGGCAAAGGTGGGCACCATGTCCACCTCGATGCGGTCACCCTCGACCCGGACATCGTGAATGATGCCCATCTTCACGACGGACAAAACCGGTATCTCCGGGTCTTTTACCTCTTGGAGGATTTCGCGAACGGTATCGGGGGTAAATGGCATGGTTCGAAGTTCAGCGTGAATCGTTCCGGGTTGAGCGTTGAGTGTTCCGGGTTGAGGGTTCCGGGTTGAGGGTTAAACGCGTTTTTGTCTCGCCTCTCGCTTCTCGCTTCTAAACCTCTCCCCTACCACTTCGCGGCGGGGTCAATGGCAAAGACCTCGGTCATCTCGGCCAGGAGCGGCGCCAGGTGGGGGGTATGGTGGCCGCTGCGCCCGCCAAAGTGGTCCACAAAGTCGTGGACCTCGGGCACCCGCAGGCCGCAGGCGGTGAGAAATTCGCCTACCTCCACGCGCCAGGCTTTCATGAGGGCGTCTTCGCGGGGCTGCACGCCCTCGGCGGCGAGGGTCTCGGTGTGGACCGTCGGCTCGAAGAGGCCAAAGGCCAGCGGATAGGCCTCGTCCAGGGCCGCCTGCAGGCGGCCGCGGGCGTCGGCGTTGCTGGTGGCCAGTTGCTGCACAAAGGTGCGGGCGTGCAACTGATGGTACTTCTCTTCGCGGGCGAGCTTGCGGGCC
>RFHL01000446.1 GCA_003696875.1 Bacteroidota bacterium
GGGCCGCAGCGGCTGCGGCTGCAAACGGCCGCTCTGCCGGCCGGGATGTATGTGCTTACGTTTTTTTATGAAGGGGGCCTCACCCATCGGCGCCTGTTGAAGAACTAGTGCGCTTGCCCGGCCTGGAAGGCCGGGCTACAACCCTCTCGTCGGCGAAAGAAAACAAGGGCAGCCCCAAATCCTTTTGGGGTGGGCAGCTGGGATTGTGGGCCCTAGCTATTAAGTTTACCTGACACGCTGGCCTCCGCCCAAGGTCGAGGCCAGATCCAGGTTTTCTTCATCCCTTCCCCTTATGCGCTTCCTCTTCGCCCTCCTACTTGGGTCCGTTTGCTCCCCTTTTGCCGGCAAGGCCCAGGTCCCCGAATGGCAAGACCCGGCCGTTATCGGTCAGGGCAAAACGCCCCCCCATGCCACCTACGTCCCCTTTGGGGACGAGCAGACGGCGCTCGCTTTTCGCCCCGAGCAATCCCCTTACTACCGCAGCCTCAACGGAGACTGGGCTTTTGCCTTCTATCCTGAGCCCGGCGCGGTAGACACCGCTTTTTCTCAGCCCGACTACGACGACCGTACCTGGGATCGCCTGCCGGTCCCCTCCAACTGGCAGCTACACGGTTATGGTCGGCCCATTTATACCAACATCCGTCACCCCTTCCCGGCCAACCCACCCCGCGTGCCCGAAACCGGCAACGAGACCGGTTGCTATCGCCGGGCCTTCACCATCCCCGAAGTTTGGGAAGATCGTCCCATCTTTTTGCACTTCGCCGGGATCCAGTCGGCGGCCTACGTGTGGATCAATGGCAAGCGGGTCGGCTACAGCGAAGGCAGCATGACCCCGGCCGAATTTGACGTCACATCCTATGTCCATCAGGGGGAAAATCAGCTGGCGGTACAGGTCATCCGCTGGAGCGATGGCTCCTATCTGGAAGACCAGGACTTCTGGCGGCTGAGCGGCATTTTCCGCGACGTATTTCTGTTTTCGCCCCCGGCGGCCTACATCCGTGATTTTTATAGCTACACCGACTTCGGGCAGGACTACGGTCAGGCCGCCCTGCACCTGCGCATGCAACTGCGCAACGATGGCCGCAAAAAAGCCAAGAAACATCGCATACAGGTGGCCCTCTACGATGCCTTTGCCAACCAGGTTTTCCGAGAGATCGTGCCGGCCTTTGACCGGCTGGAAGCCGGGGCCGAGACAGAGGTTGCCTTTGACTGGCCGGTGGCCAATCCCCGGCTTTGGAGTGCCGAAGATCCATACCTCTACACCCTCGTCCTGCAGGTGCTGGATAAAAAGTTTCGGGTACAGGAAGTCATTACCCGGCAGGTCGGTTTCCGGGACGTGCGGATCGAAGACGGGCAATTGCTCGTCAATGGGCAGCCCGTTTACCTGAAGGGGGTCAACCGCCATGAACTATCGCCCACGGGCGGCCGGGCCGTAACCGAGGCCGAGATGCTGACCGACATTCGTCTGATGAAGCAGCACAACATCAATGCGGTACGGACATCCCATTATCCCAACCACCCCCTCTGGTATGAGCTCTGCGATCAGTACGGCCTCTACCTGATCGACGAAGCCAACATCGAGAGCCATCAGCTGTGGGAGGAGGGGCGTACTCTGGCCAAGGACCCCGCCTTTCGGGATGCCTTCATCGACCGGGGCGTATCCATGGTCATGCGCGACCGTAACCATCCCAGCATCATCATCTGGTCACTGGGCAATGAGACCGGCCTGGGCCAGAACCTGCGCGACATGGCCAGCGAGATGCGGGCGCTGGACCCGACCCGTCCCATCCACTACGAGAGCCGCAAGGATTACGGCTTTGGGCTACCCGAGTTTGACATCATCGCCAACATGTATGCCTCCCCGGCGGACATGGTCCGCCTGACGGAGCTGGATCCTACCCGGCCGGTGATCCTCTGTGAATATGCCCACGCCATGGGCAACAGCACCGGCAACCTCTGGCAATACTGGGACACCATCGAGACATATCCCCGCCTGCAGGGCGGCTTCATCTGGGACTGGGCCGACCAGGGACTGGCGGCCGAGACCGCCGAGGGGCAACCTTACTTCGCTTATGGCGGCGACTTTGGCGACAGCCCCAATGACGGCAACTTTTGCTTCAATGGCCTGGTAGGTCCTGACCGCAAGCCCCATCCGGGGCTGTGGGAGGTCAAGCGCGTCTACCAGCACCTCAAGGCCCAGTGGCAGGATAAGCAGCCGCGGGTCGTGCGCATACAAAACGCCTATTTTTTCACCCCGCTGAGCCTCTTCCAACTCCACTGGACCCTTGCCGGCAATGGACAAGTCCTTGACTCCGGAGAGGTGGAGCTCCCGCCTGTTCCCCCTCAGGGAAGCTGGGACTGGGAGGTTCCCTTTGCTCCCCCCAGCTCTCAGGTCGGACAAAGCTACCACCTCAACCTCAGCTTCCGGCTGCGGTCGGGCTGCGCCTGGGCCCCGGAAGGCTACGAGCTGGCCCAGGTCCAGCTCCCCCTGGCCTTGCCGGCGCGCCAGCCCTACCCTACCCTCTCGCCCGCCAGCCTGCCACCTCTGCAGGTCCAGACCGTCAACCATCTGACCGATAGAGGGGTCGAATACCGCTTTGAAGGTCCCCAATTTCAGGTCTCCCTGGATGCCCGTACCGGCTTGCTCCGCGACTACCGCTTTCAGGGACAGGCGCTTATGGAAGTCGGACCCATCCCTAACCTGATGCGCGCCAGCACCGACAACGATCGCGGCGGCGGCGACCGCAGCTATTTTGCCCGGTGGCAGCAAGCCGGCCTGGATCAGCTCCAAAACCAGGTGGCCTCGGTACAGATCGTGGAGCAAGGGCCTCAGCAGGCCCATGTGGTGGTCAAAGGCAAGCTACAGGGAGTCCAGCAGGCGCTTTCCTACCAGACCAGCTATCATATTTATAGCCATGGGGACATCCTGATCGACTGCCTGCTGGCCTGGGGGCAACCCGACCACCCGCCCCTGGCGCGGGTGGGTACCCTCTGGCAATTGCCTCTGTCTCAAAACCAGGCCTACTGGTACGGGCGCGGCCCCCACGAGAACTATATCGACCGCTACCTGAGCGCCCCGCTCGGGCGCTACCGCGCCTCGGCCGGGGACATGTATGTCGACTATGGCTACCCACAGGCATATGGCAACCGCACAGAGGTAGACTGGATGCTCGTCCATAGTACCGAGGGCGTGGGCCTTATGGTTAAAGCGTTGGGCGAGCCGCTGCAGGCCAGCCTGCACCCCTACGAGCAGGGTCAGCTCGAAGCCGCCCGGCATCCTTTTGAGCTGAAACCCGCTTCTTATCTGAGCTGGAAGATCGACCACCAGCAGATGGGCGTAGGCGGCGACGACAGTTGGAACCCCCGGGTCCATCCGGAGTTTTTGCTGCGGCAGGATGAGTACCGTTATCAGTTTCTCCTGCGGCCCGTGGATCTCAACCAGACGCCCGATCCCGAGGCCAGCCTTCGTAGCCCCGGCCTGCCGCCCCGGCCTTGAGGCCTGGCTGTCTTTCTCTGTGTGCCCGGCCTGGAAGGCCGGGCTACAAGCCTCGCGTCGGGCAAGAGGCCCGGGTAATCCCCACATGTATCGGAAGATTCCTATATTGTCCATTCGCCAGACGCTCTGCTTCCCTATTTCCCTTGCCTCACTTCCTACTCCCAAGCCATGAACCTGGCGCTCATCGACCTGCTCATCATCGGCGGCTATCTCGTCGCCACTGTATGGATCGGCTTCTGGCTCTCCAAGCGCGCTTCCCAAAACATCCAGACCTATTTCCTCGCCGGCAACGACATCCCCTGGTACTTCCTCGGCCTGTCCAACGCCTCCGGGATGTTTGATGTGTCCGGCACCATGATCGCCGTGACCTGGATGTTTGTCTACGGCCTCAAGAGCGCCTGGATCCCCTGGCTCTGGCCCGTCTGGAACCAGATCTTCATGATGATCTTTCTGGGCATCTGGATGCGCCGATCGGGCGTCCTGACCGGGGCCGAGTGGATCACCTTCCGCTTCGGAAGGGGGCGCGGAGGGACCCTCTCCCACATCATCACGGTGCTTTTTGCCGTCATCATTGTAATTGCCTTCATGGCCTACTTTGTGGAAGGCATCGGCAAATTTGCCACACAATTTCTCCCCTGGGACCTCAGCTGGTCCCTGATGGGCCTCTCAGTGAGCAGCGAAAATACCTATGCCATCCTCATCATCGGGCTTACCACCCTCTACACCATGAAGGGGGGCTTCTACAGCGTGGTGGGCACCGAGGTGATGCAGTTTGTCATCATGACCCTTGCCTGTCTCATGGTGGGCATCATCGCCATGTCGCTTACCACCCCTGAGCAGATCCTGGCCAAGGTCCCGGCGGGCTGGGACGGCCTCTGGTTTGGCTGGGAGCTGGATCTGGACTGGGGCGAATTGCTCCCCCTGGCCAATAACCGCATCGATGAGGATGGCTATTCGCTCTTTGGGTTCATCTTCATGCTCATGCTGTTCAAGGGCGTGTGGGCCAGCCTGGCCGGCCCGGTGCCCAGCTACGACATGCAGCGGGTACTCTCCACCCGGACCCCCTCCGAAGCCGCCAAAATGTTTGGCCTCACCCCCCTGGTTCTAATGGTGCCCCGCTACTTCATGATCGCCGGCATCACCGTACTAGCACTGGTCTATATGGACCCAACCGACCTGATACAGACCTCCGCCAAGGGGGTGGAGAGCCTGGACTTCGAAAAGGTCCTACCTTTTGCGGTGAGTCACTACGTGGGGGCAGGCTTCAAGGGCCTGCTCCTCGCCGGCCTGCTGGCCGCTTTCATGTCCACTTTTGCCGCCTTCATCAATGCCGGCTCGGCCTATGTGGTCAACGATATCTACAAGCGCTACATCAATGATCAGGCGCCCGCCCGGCGTTATGTGGTCCTTAGCTACCTGGTGACCGTCGCTATTGTCCTTATCGGGCTCGTCTTTGGCCTCGCCGGGGGCAACATACAGGCCCGCACCGACTGGATTGTCGGATTGCTATACGGCTCCTACGTCGCCTCCAATGTCCTCAAGTGGATCTGGTGGCGTTTCAATGGCTACGGCTTTTTCTACGGTATGCTGGCCGGGATGGTAGGGGTGGCGGTGCTGCCCGCCCTGTTTCAGGCTCTGGACTGGCAATTGCTGGCCATTGAGCAATTCCCCATCCTGCTGCTCGTCTCCCTCCTGGGCGCGATCCTGGGCAGCCTCCTCAGCCCGGCCGAGGCCGACGAGACCCTGATGACGTTTTATCGCAAGACGCGGCCCTGGGGCTGGTGGGGTCCGATCCGGGATAAGGTGATGGCGGAAGATCCCAGCTTCCGCCCCAACGGCGACCTGGGGCGTGATGCCTTCAATGTCCTGGTGGGCATCGCCTGGCAGATGTGTCTGGTGGTCATCCCCATCTATCTGGTGTTGCGCGACATGGCCGCCCTGGGCATTTCTCTGGCCGTATTTGCTGGCTGCACCTGGCTGCTCAAGCGGTATTGGTGGGACCGGTTAGAGGATTAATCGTTGATATGGGCCCCCTGGCCCCCTTTCAATAGAGAAATACGATGAGCATGAGGATGCGCCGGCCTTTGTTGGCTTTCAAGTTATTCCCCCTGGCAGGCCTCTGGCTGCTGCTGGCCTGCCAGCCCGAAGCCCCCGCGCCGCCGACGGCGGCACAGGCCATACACGGCTTCTGGCTCACCAACGTGGACAGCGACGCCATGTATTCGCGCGACAGCCTTGCGGCCACCGTCGACCGGGCGGTCGAGCTGGGCTTCAACGCGATCTATGCGGTGACCTGGAACCGGGGCTACACCCTCTACCCCTCGGCGGTCATGGACAGCCTGACCGGCATCCCAATTGATCCCGCCCTGGCGGGGCGGGATCCGCTGACCGAGCTCGTCGAGCTGGCTCACGCCCAAGGGCTAAAGGACCAAACTCAAACCAGGCATAGACCTTTAGCCC
>RFHL01000447.1 GCA_003696875.1 Bacteroidota bacterium
CCTTTGCCATCATCAGCCACCCCGATGCCGGCAAAACGACCCTCACCGAGAAGCTCCTGCTCTTTGGGGGAGCCATACAGGTGGCCGGGGCCGTCAAGTCCAACAAGATCGACCGGCAGGTCACCTCCGACTTCATGGAGATCGAGCGCCAGCGGGGGATCTCGGTGGCTACCTCCGTGATGGGCTTTGAGTATAACGACAAGAAGATCAACATCCTCGATACGCCGGGCCACGAAGACTTTGCCGAGGATACCTACCGCACTCTCACCGCCGTGGACAGCGTGATCGTCGTCATCGACGTGGCCAAGGGGGTGGAGACCCAGACCGAAAAGCTGGTGGAGGTGTGCCGTATGCGTGATACGCCGGTCATCGTTTTTATCAACAAGCTGGACCGCGAAGGCAAGGACCCTTTCGAACTGCTGGATGAGGTCGAAACCAAGCTCAAGCTCAAGGTGCGGCCGCTGAGCTGGCCCATCGGCATGGGCAAAGGCTTTAAAGGCGTCTATGACCTCTATCGGCGACAGCTGGTGCTGTTTACAGCGCACGGCAAGCAGAGTGAGAAGGATGCGATTGCGTTTGAGGACCTGGATGATCCGCGCCTGGACCGCATTTTGGGCGATGCCGCCGACCAACTCCGGGAAGAGGTCGAGCTGGTCGAGGGGGTATACCCGCCTTTTGACCCGGCGGTATACCGCCGGGGGGCATTGTCCCCGGTCTTTTTTGGCTCGGCTGTCAACAATTTTGGGGTCAAAGAGCTGCTGGAGTGCTTTCTGGACATCGCCCCGCCGCCGCAACCCGCGGCGACGGAGGAGCGTGAGGTGGCTCCGGCCGAAGCGGGCTTCTCCGGCTTTGTCTTTAAAATCCACGCCAACCTCGACCCCAAGCACCGCAACCGCATCGCCTTCCTGCGGGTTTGCTCCGGGCGCTTCGAGCGCAACAAGCCCTACTACCACGTCCGCCTGGAGCGCAACCTGCGCTTTTCCAATCCCACCTCTTTCATGGCCGCCAAGCGCGACACCATTGATGAGGCCTTTCCGGGCGACATCGTCGGCCTGTACGATACCGGCAACTTCAAGATCGGTGACTCGCTCACCGAGGGAGAACTCCTGCACTTCAAGGGCATTCCGACCTTTTCTCCGGAACTCTTCCGCTATGTGGAAAACGCCAACCCCATGAAGGCCAAGCAACTGGCCAAGGGACTGGCCCAGCTGACGGACGAAGGGGTGGCGCAGCTTTTTACCTCGACCTTTGATGGCCGCAAGGTCGTCGGCACGGTGGGCGCCCTGCAGTTTGACGTGATCCAGTACCGTCTGGAGCACGAATACAATGCCTCTTGCCGCTATCAGCCGGCCTCGTTTTACAAGGCTTGTTGGATCACGGGCAAGGACGCTGCCAGCCTCAAGGCTTTCAAGACCCGTAAGGCCCGCAACATGGCGGTCGACAAGTATGGGCAGGATGTTTTTCTCGCTACCAGCGCCTGGGATTTCAATTCTACCCAGGAGCTCTTCCCGGACATCATCTTCCATTTTACCAGCGAACACTGATTTGGCCTTTGCGCGCTTTGTCTAGCTCCTGTCCCTATTATGAGGACTGTGGGGAGGATTAGGGCGAATGCGTTTGACAAATCCCTGTTTTTTTTTATCCTTTTTTCAGAAGAGGCATATCTGCCTGCGCCTTTCCCGTATATCTTACATGGGGAGAGGGATGTAATGTATATTCTGAAAAAACGAGTGCTTTGGTTTGGACAAACGCTTACTCCCCGTTATTTTTTCCGCAGAAACCAGAGCGGGTGTATTATGAGATACGCAGTCAGTACGGTCGTCGACGCCATCCGGGCAGGTACCCTGCCCACGGTGCGCGCCTATCTCCGCGCCGGGGGAGACCCCGAGCGGCGCGATGAGATGGGAAGTACCCTGCTGCACATTGCGGTCTTGGAAGGCAAGCTCAACATCGTGAGCCTGCTGCTGCGGCATGGGGCCCAGGCCAATGCCACCGATGCCTACGGCAATACGCCCATGCACATCGCCTGTTTATATGGCCTGAAAGAGATCGCCGAGCTGCTGTTACAGTATGGGGCCGATATCGACTCTACCTCAGACCTGCGGCCCTGGACGCCGCTGATGCTTGCTGTGAATGAAAACTATACAGAGATGGTGGAGTGGCTGCTCACCCATGGCGCCAATCCCAACCATGTCGATGTCGATCAGGGCTGGACGCCCCTGCTCATAGCCTGCGATCTGGGCCTCAAAGACCTGACCTTGCAGCTCCTGGAGCGCGGCGTGCGCGTCGATGTTCGGGTACAGGGGGGCGATGCCCGGGGCCGTTCGGCCCTGCATCTGGCGAGCTACTACGGTGAGGTAGAGCTCGTTCGGGCGCTGCTACAGCAGGGGGTGGATGTCAACCAGCAGCCAGAAGGCGGCGGCCTGAGTGCCCTGCACTGGGCCGTGTACAATGAGCATCTAGACTTGATCGAGTTTTTGCTGGCTCAGGGCGCCGATGTGAACATCCGTGCCTCTGGCTTGTACCAGCAGCGGGCCCCGCTGCACTTTGCGGTGGCTGCCCGCAGCGAGCATATGGCCGTGATGCTGCTGGAAGTGGGGGCCAATCCTCTCCAGAAGGATGCCGAAGACCAGAGTCCGCTCGATATTGCCCTGATGCGCTACCGCGAAGGGGGGGCCGTGGTATACGAGCGCCTGTGGCGCTTGTTGGAGTCATACATCTGATCAATCCATGGCCATTTCTTCGCATCTGCAGGCCTTTCGGCGGCAGCTTTTATCTGATTTACAGCCTTTGTATGCTCGGGGAGAGGCCGAGGCCATCGTGCGGCGTCTGCTGGAGCACCTGATCGATGCGCCGGCGCATCGCTGGCGGGGCGATCCCGATTACCAACTCTCCCCGGCGGCGCAGGCCGCCGCCGAAGTCGCCACGGCCCGCCTGCTGGCGGGTGAACCCATCCAACACATCATCGGGTATGCCCCCTTTTTCGACCACGACTTTGTCGTGAGTCCGGCGGTGCTTATCCCCCGCCAGGAAACCGAGGAGTTGGTACAGTGGGTACTGGACGACCACCGGGCTGGCCCGGCCCTCCGGCTCGTCGACATAGGCACCGGAACGGGCTGCTTGCCCATCAGCCTGGACCTGGCGCTGCGCGACCGCTATCCGCAGCGTGAATGCTGGGGAGTAGATCTGAGCCCGGAGGCGCTGGCGGTGGCCCGCACCAATGGGGATCGCTTGCAGAGTGAGGTGCAGTGGCGGGAGGCCGACCTTTTTGCGCTGGGGCCAGAGGCCTGGCAGGACCTGGATGTGCTGATCAGCAACCCGCCTTACGTACCTCAGCATGAGCGCGCAACCCTGGCCCCCCATGTGAAGGGTCGGGATCCGGATCTGGCGCTTTTCGTCCCCGACGAAGATCCGCTGCTCTTTTACCGGGAATTGGCCCGACTGGCGCCGCACTGGTTGCGGCCGGGGGGCTACCTGTACCTGGAGATCCATGCCGACTTTGCGGCCGGGGTGGTGGCCCTGTGTGAGGCAGCGGGGGCGAAGGAAGTCGTCTTGCGGCCGGATCTGTCCGGCCGGGATCGCATGGTCCGGGCCTGCTGGTAGGCTACTTGCGGGGATGGTACAGGGCGTGCACTTCCCTCAGGTATTCCCGGTCTACGTGAAGGTAAAGCTCTGTGGTCGTGATGGATGCGTGTCCCAGCATCTCCTGTACAGCCCGGAGGTCAGCCCCGCCCTCGATCAGGTGGGTGGCAAAGGAGTGGCGAAAGGTGTGAGGACTGACAGCCTTGTCCAGGCCGGCGGCCTGGGCTAGATCCCGTACGATGTGGAAGATCATCACCCGGCTGAGCTTGCGGCCGCGGCGGTTCAGAAAGACTATGTCTTCACTGCTCGGATGGGCCGCCTGCGCCAGACGAATCTCCCGCAGATAACGTAGCAGCCAGTCCAGGCCCGGCCCGGAGATCGGGACGAGGCGCTCCTTGCCGCCCTTGCCCAGGATGCGGAGAAACCCTTCTTCCGGATATACGGCCGATCGCCGCAGGCTGATGAGCTCCGAAACCCGAAGTCCGGATCCATAGAGAACTTCGAGCATCGCCCGATTGCGGATTCCCTGCGGATGGCTCAGGTCTACGGCCTCCAGCAAGGCCTCTATCTCCGGAATCGAAAGCACATCCGGCAACTTTCGCCCAAAGCGGGGAAGGGAAATATGCTCCGTAGGATCGTGGCTACTGAACCCATCCGCATACAAAAACCGGTGAAATGAGCGGATGGCCGAGAGGTTTCGGGCCAGCGAACGGCCACTGAGCAGGCAGTCTTCCGTTAGAAATTGCAGGAAACGGTGCACTTCCTCAGGGCTAGCTTCTTCGGGTTTCGTTTTTTCCAACGAAACAACCATATAGTCAACATACCGTTGGATATCCCGAAGGTATGCTTCCTGGGAAAGGTCGGCGGCACGCCGCTCGATACTCAGGTACACAGCGTACTCACGGATGGCCTCGGCCCAGGTGATATCGGAGGGAGGTTCAGGCATAGTCGGGTATTCCGGCCGAAAAAGATAAGGGGAATCTCCCCGGCTTGCAATCCCAAGCGGCATTGTGCATCTTGATCTGGGGTGTGGCCGGGGGGCCATACTGCCTTTTTCTGACTTCTCGCTTCCGACTTCTCGCTTCTGTATGAATATTCTCATCGTCAACGGGCCCAATCTCAATCTCCTCGGCCGGCGCGAGCCGTCGATTTATGGGCATGAAACCTTTGAGGACATCCTGTCGGCCCTGCGGGCCGAGTTTGGTGGTCATGAGATTGGCTATGTCCAATCCAATCATGAAGGCGAACTGATCGACCGCTTGCAAGCGGTCCTCTCCGAGGACTGGGACGGGCTCATCGTCAACCTTGGGGCTTTTACCCACTACAGCTACGCCCTCTACGACACCCTGCGGGCGCTTTCCCTCCCAAAAATCGAGGTGCACATTTCTCACATCTTTGCGCGGGAGGCCTTCCGGCATCAGTCGGTGATCAGTCCGGCCTGTGACGGGATGATTTCGGGCCTGGGGACAGATGGGTACCGATTGGCCTTGCAGCATCTGATCGGTAGGGCCAAAAAAAATTAGGGGACTCATCCAATCGGAGAGTCAACCCTAACCCTTGCTCATTCTTTACTTTAACCTGTCAGTTCAAAGATACGTCCTTTCTTTTTTCGTGAAAGGGGACAGCGCGTGAACGGTCACATTCTACGCATAAACGGAACAAAAAAACCGCGGGATCAATTTCGGGCTTTCTGAGCGGTTGAATGGGAGATTTTTTATAGCTTTGCTATTAAAGTTAATAGACATGCAAACAAAAGCCTCCACAGAAGACATCAGCTCGGCCGGCATGTTGCAGGCCCGCCTGAAAGCCAACAGCCGTGCCACCCGGGACTTTGACGAGTGGTGCCTGCGGCAGCTGCCCGAGTTGCCCATGCCCGCCCGGGTCCTCGATTTGGGTTGTGGGACCGGTAAGCAGATTTCGCTATTTGCGCCTTTGCTGTCGCCGGGCTCGGAGCTCATCGGGATCGACCTTTCGGCCGAGGCCCTGGACAGCCTCAAGGCCAACTACACCGCTGCTGCCTCCCTCCGGCTGATCGCCGGTGATTTTGATCAGGAAGCGGCTTTTGAGGGCATCACTCCCGGCAGCCTGGACCTGGTCTACGGTTCCTATGCTCTCTATTATACCAAGGACTTGCCGGCGCTGGTGCGCCGGGTGCACGAACTGCTTAAGCCGGGCGGCGTTTTTTGGGTGGTCTGTCCCTATTCCGGCACCAATGATGAGTTTCTGCGCATCCTGCGGCCGCTGCATGAAGTCGAGGACTTCATGGACTACGTCTTTGACCGCTTCCATCAGGAAGTGATCGCGCTCGGCGAGGCGCAGGGCTTTAAGAGTCTGAAGCCCTCTCTCCTGCGCAATCAGATTCGCTTCCCCTCGGCCGGGGCCTTTATGACCTACCTGAGCAACTCCCTTTTCTACCGGCCAGGCCACGACGAGGCCATCACGGCGGCGGTGCAGCAGGTCGTCGATCAGGAAGGCGTCTTTGCCGTGAGTAAGAATGTGCTGTCGCTGCAGCTGCGTAAGTAGCTACACCAGCAAACCCCCACCAAAAGAATCCGCCCGGCTGGAACGGCTCCAGCCGGGCGGTTTTTCATGCCGTGCAGGCTTAGTTTAAATAGTGCCGGATCAAGCGCCCATTGAGCGGCGCCTGGGGACGGTAATTCTTGGGCATCAGGTCCTTCCTTCGGGGATTTCCGTATCAGGCCCGCGCGTCATTCGGGCCGTCCTTAGTAACGCGACCGTGAGTTTGGGATAAGCGGAGAAAGACTATTCCCTAATCGACTGTTTATCAAGTGTTTGAATGTCATCCTGAGCCAGCCCGAAGGGCGCCAGCGAAGGATCGAATAGGACACATGAGATGCTTCGCTTCGCTCAGCATGACAATCATCGATTGGAGCCATTCAAAGC
>RFHL01000448.1 GCA_003696875.1 Bacteroidota bacterium
ATTGCCTCGTAGGGAAATACCAGGCTACTCAAAAACCGGCTGATCCGCTTGGTGCTCGCATCCTGGCTCGCCGCACCCTCAAAGCTTAAGGCTAACGCGAGTTTTGGATAAAAACCTGTTTAAAAGTCTCCAATTGACGATTGTCATGCTGAACCGAGGGGACCGAGGTGAAGCATCTCATGTGTCTTCCGCCAGTGGCGGCGCACCCACAAGATGCTTCGCTGCACTTCGATAACTCAGTGTAAACGCTCAACACTAGTCCACGTCGCCGACATACGTACATTGGCCCTGGACAGCATCCAGCACCAGCAAGGGGTAGTAGGGGCGAATGGCCATTCGCCCCTACCCAGCGTGGCGGGTGTCGCACGGTCGCAACCCGTCCCTACTCCCCCAGCGCCTCCCAAAAGCCCGGGCTTACCGGGTGATCGGCTTCGAAGCTAAAGCCGAGCCAGGCGGCGAGGGTCTGGGCAAACTGCCGCTGCTCATATCGGGCGGAGGCCTTCACCTCGCCCCGGGCCGGGAGGCCCGGCCCCATCGCGGCAAACCAGATTTCGTGCGAATCGGCGATGCGCTGCCCGTGGCTGGTCCACTCGGCCTTGACGGCATCGCCCCGGCCGTGGTCGGTGGTGATGAAGAGGGCCGTCTTGCCCCGATAGGCAGGGTCGGCCTGCACCCATTCCCAGAGGCTTTGGATCCAGGCATCGGTCTGCCGGGCGGCGTCGAGGTAGTCGCGGTAGTGGCCGTGATGGGCCCATTCGTCGGTCTCGCCATAGGCGATGTAGAGCACCCGGGGTCGGTGATCCTGCAGGTACTCCATGGCGGCATAGTGGGTAAAAACGTCGAGTTGCTCGGCCTGCCCGAAGGGCATGTAGGCATCCCGCTTCATGTCGTTGAGCAGTTGCTCGCGGGGGCTGGGATCGTCGCCGCCGCAGGCGTCGCTGCCACTCACCACCGGAAAACCGGCACGTTCTTCATTCAGGATGCGGTCAAAGGCATCCCAGGCACCAAAGGCGGCAACTTTTCCTCCAAAGCCGGGCTGCTGATGCAGGTATTCCAGCAGATTGGTGTGCGGGTTGGGTGGATAGCCATTGGTGTTGATGGCGGTATCGACATAGCCGCAGAAAATCTCGCTGTAGCCGGGATAGGAAAACCAGAAGGGATTGGCGTTGTCGACCTGGTTGTCGTAGGTCCGGTTCCCCCAGATCTGTCCCTGCTTGGCAAGGGTGGACCAGAGAAAGGGCATGAGCCTGGCCCGGCGGGCCTCGGCCGTGGGGGCGCCATAGCGCGCCAGCAGGCGCTCGCCCTGCCCCTGGTTAAAGCGCTCGTCCTGCGCCAGGACGCTGTCGATACCGCCAAAGACTTCCTGCCAGCGCAGGCCGTCCAAGGTGATGAGGATCAGGTTTTCGGCCGGCTGGGCCGGGAGCAGGGCAGTGAGGCCGAGCAGGCAGAGGGTGAGGAGGGTGGCTTTGTTCATGTCGGGTCAGGCTTAGTAACGCTCAAACAATAAAGTCCGCTTTTGGCTTGATCCCTTGCCCGCATACGGCGTCAGAAAAAGCCTCACTTGGCCCGCCAAGCTCGGTTTTTCTTC
>RFHL01000449.1 GCA_003696875.1 Bacteroidota bacterium
GGGGTCGAGTCCTGGATTTGATGCGGCAATCCAAGAAGTTTTGAATCGAGCTGGTGGGGGGCAGACTGGTATCGACCCCTCGCAGTTGGCGGCTATAATGGGTGAGATTGCCGGGAGGTAAAGCATGGCGAATGAAGCGTCGAATGTGCCTGATGTATTGAGCAAGTGGCCGGGCATCTATCAGGTTCACAATGTGCCTGTGGATTTGTCGGATGCGGTGTCGGATACTGCGGGGACCAACTACTACAAGGTGCTTGGGATCGTGGACGCCGATACGGTCTTGGTGGATGCTGAGGTTGTGTTTTTGGATGCAGCCACTGACATTGGGAACCGAACGCTGGGTATTTACTACATTCCGGCGGGGAGTGACATTGATGGGGCTGTTGCGCTGTCCACCAATTCTGTGGATTTGAAGAATATTACGAATGAGGGGGCTCCGCAGTCTCTGAGTTTGGATGCCAGCAAGTTCCCCCTGACGGAGGGGTCTGTGCTGTTGGTGAGGTGTGATGGGGCCACGACGGGTTTGGCGGGGCTGGTTGTGAAGTTCCGCACTCGACCGCCGAGGAAGTGATTTGTGGCCCAGGACGGTAGAAGGGTGTTCGTTGAGAACTTCCCCCAACCCTCGGACTCGGTGACTCCTCCCGGGTTCGAGGGGCCTTCCATTTATGAGGCTCCGGGGATTCTGTTGAAGCAGGCGTGGGATGGGGAGTTTACGCCCCGGACTGCGTTGCGCACGATCTTTGACCCGCTGAGTTTGAGTCCGAAGGAGTTGGATTCGATCTCGTCGCGGATGAAGGAGAGGGTGGGGTCGAACCGCGTGGCGAGGGGGTTGGTGGATGTAGCCACGAACCCGTGGGTGTGGCTCTTCTTCCTGACGAGTCCGGTGGGGGTGAAGGGGACTGCGGACATCTTCCAGATCGCGAAGGAGGGGGCGAGTCCTTACGCGGGCCAGGTGTCCGGGTTGCTGGGTGCGATGGGGTTGTTGAATCCTCGGCAGCTGCTGCGGGGGACCGTTGTGGGTGCGGCGGTTGCCCAGTTCCAGAAGGGGTTTACGAAGGTACAGGCTTCGGAGGAGGTGAGGGCGTATTACGATGCAGTGAGGAAGGTGGCCCGCGCAAACGGGTTGGATGAAGTGAAGGGATTGGATTGGACGCGGTATAGGGCGGGGAGTGAGGCGCAGCGGAAGGCGAGGGAGTTGTCAGCGCTGGTGTGGGCGGCGGTGAATCGTGCGCATGAGGATGTGGTTGAGTTCACCTTTGATGTTGTGAAGGACCAGAAGGGGAAGGTGGTGGGGCTGAAGCGGAACAAGGTTGTCCGCAAGAAGATTGTGAGTTCGAATCCTTACCTCAAGTTGGCGAGGATTGAGGGTGGGACGGAGCTTGTGAGTGCAACGCAGAGGGTGCTGCAGCGGCGGGCTGATGATCTGTTTGGCTCGACGGAATCTCTGCTGAGGATCTACAGGGGGATCAAGAACGCAACGATTACGGGGTCCGGGTCGAGGGTTGCGCACAAGGATGTGGAAGCGATCTTGGGGCCACTGGCAGACCTCGTGAGGGAGGGGGACATCTCGTTCCAGGAGTTCGAGCAGATGGTGCGGGGGACCGTCCTGGAGGGGATTCGAGACAATAGGGGGTACTTCCCTCGGAATGTGCACAGAGCGTTTGTGGGCTCGGATGAGATTCTGGAGGAGTCTCTGCCGGGGGTTGCAAGGACTGTGGCGGCTATTCGTGCGGCAGGTGCAACCCGACCCCGGAGTGGGTACACGAACCTGTTAGACGAGGCGGATGCGGCGCTGCTGGACGATGTGTTGGGGTTGGATGATGAGTACCGGAACTTGTCGCGCACGAAGCTGGAGCAGGTGCGACTGAAGTCGGCGGCTGAGCGGTCCCCCTACCGGCTGTGGCAGGTGAATCCGCAGTTGTCGATGGATCGGTATTTGGATCAGACTGCCCGCACCTACGCGATGTTTGTGCAGGATGTGGGGGAGGAGGTGAGGCGGATCAATAAGGAGACTCGTAAGCTGGTGACCCTGAGGAGTGAGCGGGATGTCAGCTACTTTGGGAAGTCGCTGAAGGATAAGAACGGGGCGCTGTTTACGGAGGCGATTGAGGAGATTGAGAAGAGAGGGGACGCGCCGCTGGGTGGGTTCACGATTGCAGATGTGATCCATGCTGAGGCGTCGGTGATCCGTGACAAGCACGCGGTTGAGGCGCTGACGGAGGTGGTGATTCCTCATCTGATGGGTAGGGTGGGGCCGAAGCACACCCTCGCGATGGGGATGTTGAATGTGGGGAAGAGGATGGCGCAGGGGTTCCTCAATACAGATGCTGCGAAAGCAATCCGTGAGAGCCATGAGCTGGGGAAGTCGTTTGTGGATGGGTTGCAGGAGTGGGTAGACCAGCCACTGTCACCCAACAAGGTGGCGGGGGCTACGCATGCGACCGCGAGCCTGCTGTACTCGTCGCACATGGCGCTGAATGCCGGGCTCGCGATGATAAATGGGACTCAGCCGTTCCTGTATGTGGGGAACTGGGTGGGGTTGCCCACGCTGTTGAGTGCTTATAAGAATGCATTCAAAGAGTTTTTCAGTTATTTCGAGGAGAGGTTGCAGCAGGGGTTCAGGCCGCTGAGTGGTGTGGAGCGGGCGGAGTTGTATCGGAAGCACTTCAGCTTGTTTGAGGTGGATGGCAGGCCGGTGTTGGGGTTGAGTACGGGGGATGTGTTGGAGACGCTGGAGGGGGACATGTTCCAGACCTTCAGCAGGGCGTCACGGCCCACCAGTCTCACGAGGAGGGTGCTGTTTGAGTACCCGATGAAGCTGTTTGAGAAGGCGGAGTTGCTGAACCGGAATGTTGCGGCGCACGCTGCGAAAATCCACGCGGACAAGTTTGGGCTGCCAAGGTCCCGACTCGCCTCGTTCATTGAGGAGATGGTCTCTGAGACCCAGTTTGGCGGGTCGTTTATGGACTTGCCCGTGCTCTTTGATAACCGGACGGGGTTGCTGGGGAATCCTCTGATCCGGCAGTTTCTTCAGTTCCCCCTGAGGTCGTTTACGGCGTGGGTTCACACGGGGCCGAGGCTGGGGGGCAGGACGGGTGCGTTCACGGCGGGGAGTATGAAGGGGTTCCTGAATGATACGGTGAGGGGTATGGCGATCAGTGCGGTGGGGTATGAGTTGGGGAAGAACCTGCTGAATATTGA
>RFHL01000450.1 GCA_003696875.1 Bacteroidota bacterium
GATCTCATTGTCACCGGCGAGCTGGTACGCAGCGGCAACCGCGTGATCTCCACCAAAATGCAGGTCTGGCAAGAGGACATGCAAAAGCTCGTGGCCGAAGGCCGCGGGATGTTTAGCGTCTACCGCAAAGAGGGGCAGAAGGGTGAGTTTCAGCGTTAGCCTGGCTGCCCAAGCTGGGCCAGGGCTTCAGAAGAATAGGTCCCTCCGGCGGTCGGGTCATGCGAAAGGCGCTGCAGGGCCCGGGCCACGGTCTGGCCCTCGATGGCGCGGTATTTCCGTAGCGGCCCGACCATCAGGCCGTGAAAGAGGGGCATGATACGCTGGGCGAGGCCCTCGCCCAGGCGGGATTCCTCCCGATCACCAAGTAGGAGCGAAGGCTGAGCGATGCTGAGCTGGGGAAAGCCGAGCGCGGCTAGGTCGCGCTCCACCTCTCCCTTGACCCGATTGTAGAAGATGGCCGAATCCGGATCGGCGCCCATAGCCGTCACAATGAGGTAGTGCGGGACCCCCAGGTCCCGGGCCCAGCGCCCGATCTCGAGAGGCAGGGTGTAGTCCACTCGGCGGAAAGCTTCTTTTGAGCCAGCCTTTGCCATGGTGGTCCCCAGGCAGCAGAAGAGCGCGTCGGCCGGACTGTCCACGGAGAGGCTTCGGATGTCTTTCAGCGGGTCTACATGCACCCGAACCTTGCCGGGGAGCCCCTCCCAGGGGCGACGCACAAAGATGTCGATGCGCGTATAAGTGAGATCTTCGATGAGTAGCTGGAGCAATTCGCGGCCGATCAGGCCCGTCGCGCCAAATATCCAGGCAACCTTCTTCATGGTCTTGGCATCGGTGGGGTAGGGGATACATGGAAAAACCTGCCGGCTAGCCGTCTGTTCATAGAGCCGAATCCGGAACGCCGGGGGTACCCACGTTTATCCTTTTTTCTTGCACGTTTGCAGATTTGTGCGGGCTTTGGTGGAACAAAATGGCATAGATTATGGTATAGAACAAGTAAAGATTTGCGCATGAAAATCAAACACTTACTCCTCACCCTTCTCACCTTCTGGAGTCTGGCGATGATCGCCGCACCCGCGCCGGCCAGCCCGGCGGAAGGATACGGCTTCACGCTTTCGCTTGAAACCACCGTCTATCCCAATCCCTCGACCGGGATTTTTTACCTCAACCTCCGCAGCGATGAGCTCCGCACCTACCGGGTCCGGGTGGTCAACCTGATCGGCCAGACGATCGCCAGCGAAGAAGTCAGCAGCAATACACGCACCCGTTTTGACCTGTCGGCCAAGCCCAAGGGCGTGTACTTTGTCCAAATCGACACCGAGTCTGAGCAAATCATCCGGCGGGTGATCATTCAGTAAGGTCGCCCCATGCGCACATCTTCTCTGGAAATGATTTTCACGCTATATATCAAGAGCGCCCATCGAGGCGCTCTTTTTTTATTGGGCATACTGGGGCTGGCGGCTTGCCAGCCCGAGCCGGCCCCGCAGGTGCCGGTACCTACCGGGCCGGTATGGACCGAGCGCACGGCGGCGCAATCCTCCTTGCATCTGGAGGGCCTCCGGGCCCTCTGCCTGGACGGAGAGGGCGGAGTCTTTGCCGGGGGCGAGGCCGGTTTTCTCATTCACATTGGGGCAGACGGCAGCGCGCAGGAATGGGAGCTTGGCGCGCCAATCCGGGCCCTGGCCCGCACAGAGTCCTTCCTTTGGGTGGGAACGGAACAGGGTCTGCTGCGATTTGCCGAGGGGGCTTGGGTGACGCTCGCCCCTTTGGGAACGGGAGCGGCGGACCGGGATATCACGGCCCTGACGGTCGACCCGTCGGGGCATCTCTGGGCCGGGACCCGCTCCGGGGCTCTGGCCCGGCGAGCGGGTAGCCAATGGGAGGCGGTGACGGTGCCCTTTGCCGGGCCCGTCGAGGGCCGGCTGATTGGGGCCCTGCACCATACGGGTGCAGGCGTGTTGCGGGTAGGCACCCGCGGCGAGGGCGTTTGGCAGCGGGAGGGGGAGGTCTGGGGGCGCTTGCCAATAAGGGGCGCTGTGGCTGCCTTGGCTCCGGGGAGCCTGAGCCAGTGGTGGGCCGGCACGCAGGGGGAAGGGCTCTTTTGGGTGGGGACTCAGGGCTTGCTGCCCATTGGAGGGCCGCAGGGGCTACGCAGCGACTCGATTGCAGACATCCAAGTGGATGCGCGCGGCTTTGCCTGGGTAGCTACTGCCCGGGGGGTACACGTTATTTCAGATCCGCAGGGCAGTCCCGATCTGCGGGTCGATACCTGGGGCGACAGCAGGGGCCTGGCCCATCAGGACATCCGGGCACTGGTGCTCGCTCCGGATGGGACTGTCTGGGTCGCCACCCGGCGGGCCTTGTGGTCCTACCAGCCTTAGTAACGCTCAAAAAATAAAGTCCGCTTTTGGCTTGATCCCTTGCCCGCATACGGCGTCAGAAACAGCCTCACTTGGCCCGCCAGGCTCGGTTTTTCTTCCTGGTCTGCGCACAAGGTCTCGGCGCAAAATCGGGAAGTTATTTTTCTCGCGTTACTTAGCGGGACAAATCGTCCTTGAGATCGTTGACGAGGTCAAAGACTCTGAGGAAATAGCGGTTCCGCTGCCGCTCGGCCACGGAACTGATCAGCTCGGATTTGCGGCAGACATTCTCCAGCCAGTCCTTGATCTGCCCACAGAAATTGGGATTGTCGGTGGTCAGGTACTCGATGGAACTGTAGATGATAAAGGCCTGCTCTTTGTTTTCAAACTTGAGCCAGAAGAGGTTGTCAAGCAGGACGAGGTCGTGGTAATACAACCGGAAGTTCTCCACCCGATGCTTGGGGGGGCTATCCGGCAGAAACTTGTAGCCGAGCTCTGCTTCCTGCTGGAGGTGACGGAAATAATTCTCGGCCATTTCGGCCATGCGTAGGGCATCTTTCCGGCTGGCAAAGAGCCCCGCATCCTGGTAATAGCGAATTTGCTTGATAAGGCCCGTGGCGGTCTCTTCGCTCCACACTTCGGTGGTGGGAATCAACGCATACTTGGCAGCAATCTGCCGGGCGAGGGCCAGGCAATGCTCGTCCATCTCATCCTGGGGCTCGGGAGAAAAACGGCGCCCGGCCACGTCCGGATCCTTGAAGACGGTATACCGCCAGAAGAAGAATTTAAATAAAGACAGCTCCGGGAACTGCAAAAAGTGGAA
>RFHL01000451.1 GCA_003696875.1 Bacteroidota bacterium
CGCCGGGCAGGCGCAGCCCATGGCGCACCAGCGAAAAGGTGAGATGATGGGCCCGCTCGGCATCCATTTTAAAGAGCAGCGGGCGAATGAGGTGTCGGTACATGGGGTCTTCTCAGGGAGTAGCACAATAAGAAACGCCGGATGCAACCCGTTCTAGCGCATCCGGCGGAAATTAAGTAGCGCGAGAAAAATAACCTCCCGATTTTGCGCCGAGATCTTGTGCGCAGACAAGGAAGAGAAACCGAGCTTGGCGGGCCAAGCGAGGCTTTTGCTGACGCCGTATGCGTGCAGGAGATCAAGCCAAAAGCCGATTGTATTTTTTGAGCGTTATGTACAACCGGTTTGTTTACTGAGCCGCTTCGGGCTCCAGCGTAAAGGTACGCGTCACTGAATTGAAGGGGCCGGGGACTACGGCACCCGCTGCGTCGAGCAGTTCCAGCTTTACGGTGTTTTCGCCCATAGGCAGGCCTTCCATCACGTAAGGCACCCAGTCAGTGAGGATAAATTCTTCGCCATTGATGGTGGCACGGACCTTATACCCGTCGGGGGCGAGATCGACGTTGAGCAGAAAAAAATCGAGCAGCACCTTTTCGGTGCCGGCGCCGGTATAGGTCCCCTTGGGCCGGCTGTAAAACATGTGTGGGGCCGAGAAGTCGGCTTGCTCATACTCGCCTTCACCGGTCTGGATCTGGGTGAGCACGTAGGAAGCCGCCGCCGGGTCGAGATTTTTCACGCTTTCGTGATAGGAGCGAGAAAGAAAAGCCAGCACCACATGGTTGCCGGGCTCGGCAAGCTTAGTCGTGGTTGCGCTCGTCTCATAATGGGCCTCGTAGGGGCCATTGTCCACAATCAGGTGGATGTGCTGCCCCTTGTCAGAGTTGGCGAGACCATTGGGAGTGGCGGGCTCGGTCTGCACCCCTAGCTCGTACCCCCCCACCTCAAAATTAAAGGTGTAAGCCCCCTCGTCGCCCGGCTCAGCGCTGATGAGCGCGAGGGTCGCCTCAGGAAAATCAACGGAGCCCGAGAGCGGGCTAAGGGTAATCGCCGGGACCTCCGGCTCTGCGGTCTGCTCTTGGTTGTTTTCAGATGTACAGGCGACGAAAAGCAAGCCTAGGGCCAACCAAAGAAATGCGGCGTGGGTTTTTGTCTGCATAATTAAATAGGTGATATGTAATATCTGAAAGAATTTCCGTACTTTTTTGCCGGTCTGTACAAAGGTACACATTCAGCTATACAAACACCACCCGGAACGACTTGTCGTCCCCAGCCTCTCGTCACGATTTTCGCCCGCGCTCTTGCCATCCGGACGCTGTTTTCACCAGATGAAACGGGAGATTGCTCATCAGCAAAACAAGTGTTAGGAATAATCCGAAAGTATGCGTATTTTGGTGTTTGTAATTCTTTTCAATAAAAATATTCCCCCATATGGACACCCTCAAGCATATACTTTGCCCCGTGGATTTCTCCCCATCTTCCTACGATGCGGTAGAGAAAGCCAGCTTTCTGGCCCGGCTATACCAGGCCGATCTCACCATGCTACACGTGATTAGTGTGGTCCCCAAGTCCTTTGGGGTAGCCTACGGCCTGGATATGTCTTCTCAGACGCTGGTCGAAGACGCCCACGATAAAATCCGGGACCTGCTGCGCGAAGCTAAGCGGAAGTATGTGCCTTTCGCCGTCAGCTGTAAGTCCAGCATTCGGACCGGACGGGTTTCGGACGAAATTATCAAGGAGGCCAGGGAAAAAGACACCGACCTGATCGTGATGGCCGCACATGGTCTGTCCCTGAGCGGCAGCATCAGCGAAGTCATCGAGGGGGCGGACTGTCCGGTGGTAGCTTACCAACGCCTCGAAGGCGAGAACCATGAGCAGCGTCTGGGTTTTCGCAAGATTCTCGTTCCGGTCGACCATCAGGCCGGACGGGCCGGCCTCGTCGATCTCCGCAAAAACATGAACCTTTTCCTGTCCCGTATGAGTCCGGAAGTGGTGCTGCTCACCGTCCTGCCGCCTGACAGCACCTCCGAGCAGGAAAAGTTTTTCAAGACCGCTCTTGAAGATGAAGGCCGCGCCTTTATCGCCGATGGGGCCTACAAGGTGACGATCAAGGTCATGGAAGGAAAGTTCCCCTCAGAGCACATCAACCGCCTCGCCATTCTGGAGGGCTGCGACCTGATCTTCATGCCCGTCGAGTTGCCAGGCCGCCAGGGGACGCAGATGGATCTCACCCGCCACGTGGTTTCGGCCGCCAAAATGCCGGTCTTTGCCCTCCGCAAAAAAGCGCCGGTGGCCTGATCCGGTTTCGAAAATGAAAACAGCGGCTGCCTCCATCTGAGGCAGCCGCTGATATTTTAGGGGGGCTAAGGAATCAGGGCTCTTCGTCTTCCTCCTCTTCGGTCTCTATCCATTTGATATCACAGCCGGAGGGGTCTGTCGTGGCCATGGCTGGCATTTCTCCGCCCAATACGTGCGCCAGGGCATCCTGGAGATAGTGCTGCTGGGGCGCCAGGGGATTGTCATCAATGGCCCCCTGGTAGACCACCTGAAAGCGGCCTTCCGCATCGGGTAGCAGCACAAATACCTCCGGCGTCTTGGACGCCTGAAACTGCCGGGCGACCTCTTGGTCGGCATCCTTCAGGTAGGGAAAGGGATAGGAAGTGGTCTGCCCCATCCGGGCGGCGGCGTCCCGGCGGCTTACGCTCGCATCATTGCTGTTGATGGCCAGGAAGGTGACGCCCTGCGGAGAGAAGGAGTCCCAGAGTTGGGAAAGCCGTTCCTGATACTTCATGGCCCAGGCGCAGTGAGAACTGGTGAAGAGGACCACCACCGCTTTTTGATGCTGGAAAGAGTCCAGACGGACTTCGGTGGTGTCGGGCCCTGGCAGGACAAAGGCCTCGACGTAGCGGGTATCCTGCGCCAAAACAGGCCGCAATAGAAACAGGCCGGTCAGGAACCCAAAGGTGAGACTAAGCACAAGCTTGTTCATACCACAAGATTTAGTGGAAGCTCTGGTCTTTGTGGATGAGCATGATGACCTCTTTGGAGCCGGTCATTTGCATGTGTTCCACGAGACGACCATCGCGGGAAAAAAGCAGATTTTGGGGCACGGACTGGTTCCAGTCGGGCAGATTTTCCCCAAAAAAGGTGGCGGCGGCTTGCTCATCTAGAAAGTACGTACGCTCCAGACCTACTTTCTGCATAAAGGCGGGCAAATGCGCGCGAGAAGAGCCGTGGTCCAGAGACACAAAGAGGACCTGCACCGGACTTTCCGGGTCCTGATGCATGGCATACAGGTCCGGTATCTCTTTAACGCACGGTTTGCAAAAAGTGGTAAAAAAACTCAGCAATACATAAGGACGATCGCCCGCATGCACCGCGGCAATCAGGCCCCGGTCATCGATGGGCAAGACCTCCGTCTCGCCGGATACCCGGCTTGCCTCGGTCCCGTCACAGCCGGGAGCAAGCATAAGTAAGGATAAAGTCAGGATGGACGACGTAATGAACCTCATACTGTTGCTGAAAGTCGTCTTTTTCTACGAAGGCGGGAAAGGTTCCGTTTTCTCCGATCTCCAATCTCCTCATTTCCAGACGAATATTTTCCTTGAACCCAAATCCCTGGCCGACAATTTTGTAGATGGTTTCCTTGGCGCTCCAGGCCAACAAAAAGTGCTCGAAGGTGGGAGCCTCGTCGTAGGCGGCAAGTTCCGGCTCCGAGAGAAAGAGAAAGCGGGTCCGTTGGTTGCGCCGCCGCTTGCGATACTCAATGTCGATGCCCACCTCCCCGGCCGTGGAAGCAATCGCCGCAGAGTAGTAATCAGAATGCGTGTACGAAATGTAATGGGAATTGTTGGAAAGGTAGGGCTTACCGGTCACGGTGTTGAGAGACTCTACCCGGGTATGGTTGGCGATGTTGAGCAACTCCTTGAGGCATAGGCGACTGGAGAGCCACTCTAGGCGCTTTTGAGGATGCAGAATGTCACTCAGACGCGTCCATTCGTTTTCATATAGTTTTATCCGTTCAAGAAAATACAACTCGTCTTCCTCGATTTTCCAAAGCCCCAGGCTGATGTCCGGGATCGGGCTATCCAACGGGATAAAAGGCATAAGTAAAGGGATTCCTTTCTGAAGATAGGTAATAATGGGCAGATGTCATACGAACGGGGGCATTCCTTTCCATTAGGAAGGAATGCCCCCGTCATGTGGGAGGGTCAGGCGGTCGCTAGTCGAGGAAGGAAGCCTGCTCCTGCTGGCGCTGCAGATATTGATTGGCTTCGTCGATGGTGGCCCGTACCCCATCTATGTAGGGAACGATCCAGGCTCCGGAGAGGCCCATGCTGCGCACCTCGTCCCGAAACTCCTCGGCCTCCTCGTAGGAGCGGAAGCTCCCGATCAGATATTTATTAAACCCATCGGCCCGCTCAACCACAAAGTCTTCGGAGTCGCCCGGGTCAGACTGCATCTCGTGAAAGACGTAGGCCCCGATCTGTACCCGGTATACCAGTCCGGCCCGAATCCCCATGTCGTTGACCGTCTTTTGGGTCGAAAGCGAGCGGCGCAGTTTTTCCATTTGTCCCTGCATGGCCTCGTTCTCGGACTGGGACTCGATCAGTGCCCAGCGCAAGCTGTCCACCAAATCCGAGCTTTGGGCCGTGGCGGCCTGCTCCATGAGTTCGCGGTTGCGCCGTTTCAGATCTTTGATCTGATCCTGGAAGTTCTCAAACTCCGCTTGCAAGGCCTCGGGGTTCTTCACATACATCTTAGCCTTTTGCTTCCAGAACTTACGGTCCTCTTTGGACATCTCCTGTCCAAACAGCCCCCCCTGGAAGAGCATAAGGGCGCATATGGCGGTGGTAAAAATAGTTGCGTACCTCATGGGTAAACAGGTCTTTGTGGGTTATGATTAAAACTAGGGATTTGGTGCCCAAATCAAAATAATCGTCTACAAACTAAAACGTTTCGCCGGGGTAAGATATTCTCAAAACCCGTCGTAAGAATTTTCGCTTGTAGTCCCTGAGGCTCAGCAAGGATTGTGCCTTAAATGCAGGCAGGCCCTCCCCTCCTTCCCGGGTTTGTAAGGAAACTGGCGCAAACGCCGCATTTCGGGGCATTTCCTGGGGCGTAAACGCCCAGAGAAAACTTGTAATTCGCTGACCCAGCCGTTATTTTTGAACTCTTGAATCTGATTTTGAACGCCTCATCTCTGTATTTGGGGAAACAGAACATCACCCTAACCTCCTGTCTTTCTCCTGGCTGATTGCTGATCCCGGTTTTGTCCTGTCTCCCCTTCTCTCACCCTTCTCAACCCACATACCCTTATGTCTAAAGTAACTGTCGTAGGTGCCGGAAATGTAGGTGCCACCGCTGCCGACTGTATCGCCCGGCTCGAAATCACCAATGAAGTCGTGCTGGTAGATATCAAAGAAAATTTTGCCGAAGGCAAAGCCCTCGACCAGTGGGAGACCTCGCCCATCCACCTTTTCGATACCCGGGTGACCGGCTCAACCAATGACTACACCAAGACGGCCGGCTCAGACGTGGTGGTCATCACCTCCGGCCTGCCCCGCAAGCCCGGCATGAGCCGCGACGACCTCATCCAGGTCAATGCCGGCATCGTCAAGTCGGTAACCGAGCAGGTCGTCAAGTACTCGCCTGATGCCATCATCATCGTCGTGTCCAACCCCCTCGACGTGATGACCTATCAAGCCTACCTGACCGCCGGCTTCCCCTCCCATCGGGTGATGGGCATGGCGGGCATCCTCGATACGGCCCGCTACCGTGCCTTCCTGGCCTCGGAGCTCAACATATCGCCCAAGGACATCCAAGCGGTCCTCATGGGAGGCCACGGCGACACCATGGTGCCGCTGCCCCGCTACACCACGGTGGGCGGCATCCCCGTGACGGAGATGATCGACGACGACAAGCTCAACGCCATCGTGGATCGCACCAAGAAGGGTGGCGGCGAGATCGTCAAGCTGCTCGGCACCTCGGCCTGGTATGCTCCCGGCGCGGCCGCGGCCCAGATGGTCGAGGCAATCCTCAAGGACTCCAAGCGTATCTTCCCGGTCTGTGCCTGGCTCACCGGCGAATACGGCCTCACCGATATGTACCTGGGCGTACCCGTCAAGCTCGGCCGCAACGGCATCGAAGAGATCATTGAGCTTCAGCTCAATGAGGAGGAAAAAGCCATGCTCAACGAATCGGCCGTCGCCGTGCGCGAAGTGCTTGACGTCCTGAAGACGCTCTAGCCCTGGCACGACCAACGATTTAGCTACACACTGTCTCTCTTACGGCGCCTCCCTCCCGGGAGGCGTTTTTCATGAGTCCTCTCAGCGCACCAGCGCCGGGGCAATCTCCCGGATATAGCAAATCAGCTCGCGCGGTGTCACCGGCGTCTGTATGCAGCCGTCGGCACCCGACTTGTGGCACATGGGATCCCCATCACAGAGCGGATCCGTCGAGAGAAAAATGATGATGGTCCCCGACAGGCCCGGCAGCGCCCGTAAGGCCTGCACCAGTTCAGTGCGCACCTCTGGAGCGGAGCAATTTCCAATCAGAACCAGATCCGGCGTATGTATCGACGCCAGCGACACCAGCTGCGCCTCCTCATCCACCGGTACGGCTTCGAACCCTGCCTTTTCCAGGGTATAGGCCAGCAGCTCCAGGATGTCTTCCTCCAGGTCTAAAATAACCGCCTTCATAGGGACGCGTTGGGAGGGAGGTTGGTTAAGGCAAAGATAAGGTTACTTCCTGATAACATTCGCAGAAAAAATTCCTCCTGAAGCAGGCTGCCTGTGAATCAGGAATATCCAGCTCAAAAAAAACCTTTCAGGCGGTAGCATGTAAGATCCACGGCAAAAAAACCGTTTCCCGGATCGGGAGCATGGCTTATGCGCCACACCCAGAGGAAAGGTCATAATAATCTGAAAATCATATTATTACAAGAAACATGGTGCCATGTCCATCGTCCAGGCGTTCCGCCAGTCCAGCCCCATGTAGGGTCCACGGCCAAAATGCTACCGGCTTTTCCGCCGCTTTTTCGTTCCATGAGTAGGGGTTCACTACGAGACCCCCGGGCCCTCAAGGCGGCCCAGCGTCTTGTTGTTTACTTTCAACCTTATTTCGGTCATGACCACGCGCGTATTCTCTCTGTTTTCTGCCGGCCTGTTGGTCTGTCTGCTCGTCGCTACAGGCTGCAAGCGCGAGCACCTTCCTGCCGACTATCGCGATGCCTGGCTGGGCGACTACCGCCTGCTGCGCACCTGCGAAGAAATTGACGACGGCAACCTGCTGGCTACCGTCAACGACAGCATCACCGCCGTGGTCCAGAAATCCGATGCCCTCGGCATCGTCTTCTTCCTGGGCGAGACCTTCCGGGTCGCTGAGGACGGCTCTTTCGAAGCCGACCCTCCCCCCCCTGGCAATGGCGAATTTTACGGCAGCTTTACCAACGACGGCGATGTGACCGTCTATCACCGTTCCAGCGGGGTGGACACCTATCAGTTATGTACCTATATCGGTCGCCGGCAGGATTAGACAGGGTTGTTTTTCGCTCAGGGCTGGCGTAATTTTGGCCCTCCCAATTGCGAGCGAAACAACCCTCCACCGATGGCAAAGAATAAATTCCTCACCAGCCGTGCAGAGAACTACTCCGACTGGTACAACGAGATCGTCAAAAAAGCCGAGCTGGCCGAGAACTCCGAGGTCCGCGGCTGTATGGTCATCAAGCCCTATGGCTATGCCATCTGGGAGCGCATGCAGCGCATTCTGGACGATATGTTCAAGGCTACCGGCCACCAAAACGCCTACTTTCCGCTCTTCATCCCCAAGAGCTTCCTGAGCAAGGAAGCCGATCACGTGGAGGGCTTTGCCAAGGAGTGCGCCGTCGTGACGCACTACCGCCTCAAGAACGATCCCAACGGCAAAGGTGTCATTGTCGACCCTGAAGCCAAGCTGGAAGAGGAGCTCATTGTGCGGCCTACCTCTGAGACGATCATCTGGAGCACCTATCGCAACTGGATACAGTCCTACCGCGACCTGCCCCTGCTGATCAATCAGTGGGCCAACGTGGTGCGCTGGGAGCTCCGTACCCGCATGTTTCTCCGCACGGCCGAGTTTCTCTGGCAGGAAGGCCACACCGCCCACGCCACCGAAGCCGAGGCCGTGGCCGAGGCCGAGCAAATGCTCAACATCTACGCCACCTTTGCCGAGCAAACCCTCGCCATCCCCGTCCTGCGCGGGGTCAAGAGCGAGCGCGAGCGCTTTGCCGGTGCCCTGAACACCTACGCCATTGAGGCCCTCATGCAAGACGGTAAGGCCCTGCAAGCCGGTACTTCCCACTTCCTGGGTCAAAACTTTGCCAAGGCCTTCGATGTCAAGTTTGCCAACAAGGACAATCAGGAAGAGTACGTCTGGGCGACCTCATGGGGCGTTTCCACGCGCCTGATGGGCGCGCTCATCATGACCCACTCCGACGACAATGGCCTCATTGTGCCTCCCGTGCTCGCGCCCATACAGGTCGTCATCATCCCGATCTACCGCAAGGAGGAGGAGAAGGTGCGCGTCGTCGAGAAGTGCCATGAAGTATCGGCCATCCTGCAGGGGGCCGGCCTGCGCGTCAAGGTCGATGACGACGATACCAAGAAGCCCGGGTGGAAATTTTCCGAGTGGGAACTCAAAGGCGTGCCTCTCCGGCTCGCCCTCGGGCCCCGCGACCTCGAAAACCACAAGATCGAAGTGGCCCGCCGCGATACCCTCACCAAGGAGGTCATGGATCTGGGGGTAGACTTCTCCAAGGTCATCAAGGGGTTGCTTGAGGAAATCCAAACCACCCTCTACCAGAAGGCCCAGGCCTTCCGTGAGACCCATACCCACCGTGTAGACAGCTGGGAAGAATTCCAGGCCGCCATCGACGCCGATATCCCCGGCTTCATCCTCGCCCACTGGGACGGGACCTCCGAGACCGAAGAAAAAATCCAGGAAGCCACCAAGGCGACCATTCGGGTCATCCCCTTCGAGGAAAATCCGGAGCCCGGCACCTGTGTCTTCAGCGGCAAACCCTCCCGGCAGCGGGTGGTATTTGCCAAGTCGTACTAATAAGCGGGAAGCAAGACCGCTTTGCTGCGAGAAAGCCATTCCGGGGGAAAACTTCCCTTTGGAACGGCTTTTTTTATCACCTTTCGGCTCTCGACACCCCTTGTCTCCCTACGCCCCATCCAGCATCAGCTGGGCAAAATCCTGTGACACCTCCAGTTCCAGGACGGCCCCTTCCCAGCGGCACTGGATGGGCTTCCCATCCACCCGGCAGCGAGATACCCGGAAGGGCAGGCCGTGGATAAAAATCCGAAAACGCGCAAAAGGCGGCACATAGCCGCCGGCATGTTGTTGATCCAGCTTCAGGCTGCGGCTGTCGCCTTCGTAGGCAAAGGTTCGCAGGCTATAGCCTTCCCGCTCATAGTCATAGCCATCCCCCGCATCGAGGTATAGCTCGCTGGTCTGGGGTTGAGTCCCGTGATACAGATGCAGGTCCAGCGGGGCTTCGGGCCGCTCGCCGGTATGCTGCCGTACCGGCCCCATGGGCAGGACGGCCCCGGCCCGCACATAGAGCGGGATTTCGGCCAGGGTGGTATCGGTCCAGATTTCCTGCTCGCCAGGAATCGGCTGGTCGCTGCGATAGTCGTACCAATAGCCTCGGGGCAAGTACAGGTAGCGCCCCTCGGCACCCGGCTCAGATATCGGACACACCAGCAGGTGGTCGCCCACCATGAACTCCTCCAGCCGGTGCGTAGTCTCGGGATCATGCTGATCCACAAAGGACAGCGGCCGCAGAAAGGGCGTCCCCCGTTGCACATACTGCCAGAAGGTAGTATACAGATAAGGCAAGAGCTGGTAGCGCAGGTTGATCGTCTCCCTGGCGATCGAAGTAAAGGGCTCGCCATAGGACCAGGGTTCCTGGTCCCGGGGCTTGCCGTCGGCCATGTTGGCGGCGACGGAGGCGTCGTCCACGGCCTCGTTGCCGGTGTCGTTGTAGCCGATGGAGTGCACCCGGCAAAGCGGGTGAAAAATGCCTGTCTGCAACCAGCGCACAAAGAGCTCGCCATCCGGCAGGTCATTGAACCCCCCGATGTCGCTGCCACAAAAGGAAAAACCCGACACGCTCAGCCGCTGGCACTGGGTATTGGCCAGTTGCAGATGCTCCCAGCTCGCGATGTTGTCGCCGGTCCAGACCGAGGCAAAGCGCTGACCACCGGCGTAAGAGGCCCGGGTGATCATGACCGGTCGCCGGGGATAGCCAAAGGCCTTGACGCCTTCATAGGAGGCCCGCGACATCTGCATCCCGTAGACATTGTGGCCTTTGCGGTGGCTGCAGGGGTTGCCGTCGTAGTCGTGCCGCACGTCGGAGACCATGGTCCGGCTCTCCACATCAAAGATGGCGGGCTCGTTCATGTCGTTCCACACGCCGTGGACCCCCTCTTTACGGATCAGGTCCCGGAACAGGCTGGCCCACCAGCTGCGCACCTCCGGGTCGGTAAAATCCGGAAAAAAACACTCCCCCGGCCAGACCTTGCCCTTGACGTAAGGCCCGTCGGGCCGGCGCAGGAAGGCCTCCTGCGCGAGGCCCTGCTGAAAGACCTCATAATCAGGATCAATCTTGATCCCGGGATCAATGATCACCACCGTCCGGAAGCCGTCTTGCTCCAGATCCCGGATCATCCCCCCCGGATCGGGGAAATGTGTCCCGTTCCAGGTAAAGCAGCGATAACCATCCATATAGTCGATGTCCAGATAGAGGGCATCACAGGGGATCTGGTGCGCCCGAAAGGTCGCGGCCAGCTCGCGCACCCGGGACTCGGGATAGTAGCTCCATTTGGACTGATGAAACCCCAGCGCCCAGAGCGGCGGCAATTCCGGGCGGCCGGTGAGCAGAGCGTATCGCTCGGCCACCTGCATCAGCTCAGGACCATAGATGAAATAGTAATTCATCTCCCCGCCATGCGCCCAGAAGCTCGTGGCTTCTTCCCGCTCGGCGGCAAAATCGAAAAAAGTGCGAAAGCTGTTGTCAAAGAAGATGCCGTAGGCCTGCCCCTCATGCAAGCTGTAATAGAAGGGGATGGCCCGGTAGAGCGGGTCGGTTTGGGGCCCATAGCCAAAGCAGTCAGTGGCCCAGTTTTCCATCCGGCTCCCGCGCAGATTGAGGTGACTGCTCTTGTCTCCCAGGCCGAAGTAGCTCTCTTCGGCCTGGGACAATTTGCTCATAAACACGAGGTTGCCCCCAAAATCACTCTCCTGAAAATGAAAGCCCTTATCATCGCCACAGAGCAGCCGGCCCTCGCGGTCCAGGATCTGGGTATGCAAGCCCTGCCGGGCAATCCGGCACTCCAGGCTAGCGGTGGCGAGACTAATGTAGGCCTCTCGCTCCTTGATCTTCACTTTGGTTTCAGCCGGTTGAAAGGCCGGATCTATGGCATAGGAAAAGTCCCGGGGAAAATAGCCCTCGGTAGCAAAGCGAAAGCGCAGCATATCCTCCCGGAGCACATGCACCCGGAGCATCACCAAATTGTCACAGAAGAAGGTCAGGATTTGGCCTTCCTGTTCCCAGCGTACAAGTTGACCCGGAAACTGTTCCCGGGTCTGAAGCATTGGTTCCATGTGGAAGCGATTGGAGAAACAGAAAACATAGCCACTTGCGGGGCCGTGGGTACCATCGCACATCTTAGCCCAGCGGGTGAAAAACAGTCATGCAAAGGGGTCAGGCCCGGACCGCTTCCTCCGGAAAGACCGAGGCCTCCTCCAGGGCAACATCCAACCGTCGGGCTTCCTCGGCCTGACGGGCTGTATCCCAGCCCAGTTGGGTGGCGAGCGCCGCCAGCACCGCTTCGCGGTGCGTACGTACA
>RFHL01000452.1 GCA_003696875.1 Bacteroidota bacterium
AACTCCGCAGCCGCTTCGGCAATTCCGACCAGATCAATCAGATCATCAACGGCTTTCCCGCCTACTGGGGACCGCAGCCCGGCACTTCGCCCGTCTATGCCGGGGCCATCGTCTGCTTCCTCTTCATCCTGGGCCTGTTCCTAGTCAAGGGGCCACTGCGAGGCTGGCTTATTGCCGTCACCCTGCTCTTCATGATGCTCTCCTGGGGCCGCAACTTCAGCTGGCTCACCGACCTCTTCTTTGCCTATTTCCCGGCCTACAACAAGTTCCGGGCGGTGTCCATGATAATGGTCATGGTGGAGCTAAGTCTGCCCCTGCTGGGCTTCTTGGCCCTGCAGCGCCTGGTCACCCAGGCCGAGGCCGGTGAGCGGGCGGCGCTGGTGCGCCCGCTGCTGATCGCGGGCGGCATCGCCGCCGGGCTGGCCTTGTTTTGGGCGCTGCTGGGGCCGCTATTTTTTGAATTCAGCCGGCCACAGGAGGAAGGCTATGGCGACCTGCTGCCCCTCCTGCAGGACTACCGGAAATCAGCCCTGCGCAGCGATGCGCTGCGGGCGGCGGCCTTTATCCTCGGTGCCGGCGGCCTCATCTGGCTCTATCTCACCGAGCGGGTCAAGGCCCACCTACTCTATGCCGGTCTGGCGGTCCTGGTGCTGCTCGACATGGTCCCCGTCAACCTGCGTTACCTCAATGGGGACAACTACGTGAGCGCCCGCCGTTTTGAGCAGGGCTTCCAGCCCACACCTGCCGATACCTACATCCTCCAAAATGCTGGCAACGACCCCAACTACCGGGTCTTCAACTTCACCGATCCCAACGGCCCCTTCAACGACGCTCACACCTCCTACTTCCACAAGTCGGTAGGCGGCTACCATGCCGCCAAGCTTCGGCGCTACCAAGACCTGATCGAGCGCCAGCTGCAGCCCGAGATCAACGAGCTGGTGAGCACCCTACGTAGCCAGCCGACTGACTCCATTCTGCAAGTTACCCTCTCGGGCCTGCAGACCTTCAATATGCTCAACACCCACTACTTCATCCTCGACCCAAATAGCCAGCCCCTCCCCAACCGGCACGCTCTGGGCCACGCCTGGTTTGTAGAGAACCTTCAGCGGGTTAATAGTCCGGATGAAGAAATCGCGGCCATGAACGGCTTTGATCCTGCCCGGACCGCCATCGTGGATGTGCAGACCGATGGCTTTGGCCCCCAACTAGAGGGACTCAATCTGGTCGCAGATCCCTCGGCTCAAGTGCGCCTCACCGCCTGGCAACCCAACGAGATCCGCTACACGGCCAACAGCAGGCAGGAGGGCGTCATCGTCTTTTCCGAGATCTACTACGACGGTGGTAAAGGTTGGCAAGCCTACGTAGACGGCCAGCCGGTGCCCCACTTCCGCACCAACTATGTGCTGCGCGGCCTGCGGGTGCCAGCCGGTACACATGAAATCACCTTCCGCTTCGAGCCGCGTGCCTACTACACCGGAGAGACCCTGGATCTGATCTTTTCGATCCTGGTCCTGGCTTCGCTCATCGCCGCAGGTTTCTGGACCTATCGGCAGCGCAAGCCTGAGGCGGCCTAGGCCATGGCGATTCGCTACGAACATATCACCCCCGCCCGGCTAGAGGCATTGATCAATGATCCGGCCTATGACCGCATGCCGGCCATCCCGATCAGCCGACAGCGAGCCTGGTCCCAACTGCGCAATCCCCGAGCGGGAGCCGAGGACGTGCTCCTAGTGCTGGCTTGGGAGGAAGCGGAGATGGTGGGCTACCTGGGCGTGGTGCCGGACCGCCTCTACCTCAACGGCAAGGAGCACCGGGTAGGGTGGATGAGCTGTATCTGGGTAGATCCCCGGCAACGGGGCAAGGGCATAGCGGGCGAACTCGTACGGCAAGTCTTCCAGGCCTGGGATGACCGCATCATCGTCACCGAATTTACCCCGCAGGCCAAGCGCCTCTACGACAAGCTCGGCAGCTTTTTCGATGTAAATCCTC
Source organism: Bacteroidota bacterium (assembly GCA_003696875.1). Taxonomy (GTDB): domain Bacteria; phylum Bacteroidota; class Bacteroidia; order J057; family J057; genus RFHL01. Next base: position 1,990 of record RFHL01000452.1, read on the forward strand.
CCCCCGGGATTCGAGGCTATCTGCGTTTCAACCTGGCCAAACTGCTGCCGGCCCGGCGGCCAAGCCTGCGCCGCTGGCGCCCCCTGCTGCGCCTGACCGATAGCCTCCTCAACCTCCCTAACGCCCTGCGGCTCGCGTTCTGGCGGCCGCATTGCCGCCTCTCCTGGGAGTATATGGCCGAGATCGACGCCGAGGCGGCCGCATTTATCGAGGCCCATCAGGCGGGGGAACTCACCCGCCGGGGACAGAGCGAGCTCAACTGGCTGCTTAAGCACCCCTGGGTGCTGAGTGGGCCCGTATCAGACGCGCAGCAGGCGCGCTATCATTTCACCGCCCTGGCCGAGCGCTTTGAGTTTATCGCCCTGCGCCTCCGGGACGAGGCCGGAAATATGGCTGGCCTGCTCGTCCTGTCGGTACGGGACCGCCACCTGCGGGTGCCCTATGCCTATCTCACCCCTGCGGCCCGCCCTGAGGCGGCCCGGCTCATCTGGCAGCACATGTTGCGTATGCGGATGGATATGCTCACCCTCCACCATCCTGAGCTGGTAGAGACGATTCGCCATATGCGAAGCCCTTTCTGGTTGATTCGTCCCTTCCGGACAGCCTATATCCTCTCCACACGCTTTGCCGGAGACTATGAAGCCCAGGGTGAGCTGCGCATTCAGGACGGGGACGGAGACAAGGCCTTCACCTAGGGACCCACTTGTTTTTTTTAGGACTGATCAGGTAGGACCTATGATTACATTCACGGTAGACATACAGGGCCGGCCGCGCCGGGTGCAGGGACCGCCTGTAGACCTGAGCATCCCTCTCCACTTTGATGGACCACAGCCCAGCAGCTACGGCGTTCCTCCCGCCAGCGCCCGGGCCTACTGCGATGGTACCTTCGTCGGCGATGTACGAGCGGGAGGAAGCTGCAACTTTGAAACCTATACCCTCACCCCTCACTGTAATGGTACCCACACCGAAGGCGTAGGCCATCTGACCACCGACCGAATCCCCGTTGGGGAAATCCTGACAGAAAGTCTCTTTCTGGCTGTGGTCATCAGTGTGACGCCCGTGGACCCCTCACGAACGGTGGACCAGTATCCGGTCGGATTTGGCGAAAACGATCAGGTGATTGACGCCGTAAGCCTCGAGCGCGTCCTCAGCCGCTGGGGGGCCGTGCCAGCCGAGGCCATCATTCTACGTACCCTGCCCAATGGGCTGGAGAAGCGGGTGCGGGACTATATGTCCGGAGCTCCAGTCCCCTTTCTCACCCCAGCCGCGATGCGGCTGCTGAGGCAGAGCGGTTTCCAGCACCTCTTGGTGGACCTGCCCTCCGTGGATAGACTATTTGACGAGGGTATGCTCGCCGCCCATCGGGCTTGGTGGGAAGTACCTGCCGGAAGCCATACGGTCCCCTCCCGGGACCGGTCGGGCCGCACCATCACGGAATTTATCTATGTCCCGGAGACCGTGAGCGACGGAATTTATGTGCTTGACCTGCAATTGGCCCCCTTTGTCGCCGATGCCGCCCCAAGTCGGCCGCTCCTATACGCTCTTATATAATATATTGACAATCATGATTTTACATTATTCGCGAATTGCGATTTTTTCTAAATTTAGGAAAAAAGGTCCTTTTTGGAGATCAAGGAGCAAGCCGTAGGGCTTTTCTGTATCTTGCGGCCCATTCGTAGTTCAACCGAATCCATCCCTATGCCCGCTTCTGCTCCGCTCCTGCTCATCAGCAACGACGATGGCATCCAGGCACCCGGCATCCTTAGCCTGATTGAAGTCGCCCGACAGTTTGGCGAGGTGGCCGTGGTCGCCCCCGACAGTGCCCAAAGTGGCATGGGCCACGCGATCAGCGTGGGCAAGCCCCTCCGCATCTTCCGGGAGCAACTCCCGGGAGGGCTCACTGGCTATGCGGTCAACGGTACGCCGGCCGACTGTGTCAAAATCGCCACCGGAGTCATCCTCGACCGGCGGCCCGACCTGATTCTTTCTGGCATCAACCATGGCTCCAACGCCTCAGTGAGCAGCATTTACTCCGGCACGCTATCGGCCGCACGCGAGGGTGCGCTGCAGGGCATCCCGGCCATCGGCTTCTCGCTCTGCAACTACCAGCACGACGCCGACATGCACACCGCTCAGGAAGTCGCGACCAAGCTCATCGCCGAGGCACTGGCGCAGCCGCTAGGTCCCGGCCAATTGCTCAACGTCAATGTGCCAGATGTACATGGCGATGCGTTCAAGGGCATCCGCCTAACCCGGCAAGCGGTCGGCCGTTGGGTCGAGGAGTTTGACGAGCGCACCGATCCTTACGGGCGCAAATACTACTGGCTCACCGGCCGCTTTGCCCTGATGGATGAAGGAGAAGATACGGATGAATATGCCCTGCGCCAGGGCTATGCCTCCGTGACGCCCATGATGAGCGACCTCACTGACTACGCCCATAAAACTGCCCTGGCAGATTGGGACCTTTCGCTATGAAGCTGTATGTCATCGCCGGGGAGGATTCTGGAG
>RFHL01000453.1 GCA_003696875.1 Bacteroidota bacterium
ACCGTAGGGGGTGGCGGCTACCGCCGTGATGCCTTGTTCGCCGCCCGTCGTCACCAGGGGGTGCGAGGGCAGGAAGGGCGTGAGGGCCTCAGTCACGCAGATCGGTCCCATGCCGGGGCCACCGCCGCCGTGGGGGATGGCAAAGGTCTTGTGCAGGTTCAGGTGACAGACATCGGCCCCGATGAAGCCGGGGCTGGTGAGGCCTACCTGTGCATTCATGTTGGCACCGTCCATATAGACCAGGCCGCCATGGGCATGTACGATCTCGCAGGCTTCGCGCACCCCTTCCTCAAACACCCCAAAGGTGGAGGGGTAGGTCACCATCATACAGGCCAGTTCGTCCTGATACTTTTCCGCTTTGGCGCGGAGGTCATCCATGTCGATGTTGCCTTGCGCATCGGTCTTGACGACGACTACCTGCATGCCGGCCATCACGGCACTGGCGGGGTTGGTCCCGTGGGCTGAGTCAGGAATGAGGGCGTAGGTCCGGTGGCTTTGGCCATGGTGGGCATGGTAGGCCCGGATTACCATCAGGCCGGTGTACTCGCCCTGGGCTCCGGAGTTGGGCTGGAAGGATATCCCGGCAAAGCCGGTGATTTCGCACAGCATATCGCCCAGCTCGCGGATAATTTGCTGGTAGCCAGCGGCTTGGTCCTGCGGCACAAAGGGGTGGATGTGCGCAAACTCGGGCCAGCTGACGGGAATCAGCTCGGTGGCCGCGTTGAGCTTCATGGTACAGGAGCCCAGCGGGATCATGGCGGTATTGAGCGAGAGGTCCTTGTCTTCGAGGCGCTTGATGTAGCGCATCATGGCCGTCTCGGAGTGGTGCTGGTGAAAGACCGGATGGGTGAGGTACGGGCTTTGACGCCGCTGGGCCTCAGGAATAGCCGGTGGGAGAGAGGCCAGCAAGGCCTCCGAGAGGGTGGGGATTTCCTGCCCGCTCAGTTCGGCAAAGAGGGCGAGCAGGTCCTTGACATCCTGCAACTCGCTGGTTTCGTCCAGAGAGATACCCACACCGGCACCCGTCTCATACCGGAGGTTGATCTCCCGGGCCAGGGCCAGGCCCTGGAGATGAGATTGGGCGGTGTCGCTTTCCAGCTGTATGGTCAGGGTGTCAAAGAAAGATTCGTTCTTCACCTGAACGCCGAGCTGTTGCAAGCCATGATGAAGAAGCTGGGTAAGCTTGTGGATGCGGCTGGCGATGGCCCAGAGGCCTTCGGGACCGTGATAGACGGCATACATGCCCGCCATGATGGCGAGCAGGGCCTGGGCAGTACAGATGTTGGAGGTGGCCTTGTCCCGGCGAATGTGCTGCTCCCGCGTCTGCAGTGTCATGCGCAGGGCAGGCTTGTTTTCGGTATCGACCGATACCCCGATGATGCGCCCGGGCATCAGCCGCAGGAAGGACTCGCTCGCCGCAAAGAAGGCGGCGTGGGGTCCCCCAAAGCCCATCGGTACGCCAAAGCGCTGGGCTGAGCCCACCACCACGTCGGCCCCGAACTGGGCCGGGGCTTCCAGCAGGGTGAGGCTGAGCAGGTCGGCCGCCACGATCAGGTAGCTGTCCTGGGCGTGCAACTGCGTGCCGAGTTCCCGGTAGTCGGTGAGATGTCCATCTTTGTCCGGATACTGGACCACGGCAGCAAAGACTTCTTCCTTTACCTCAAAATCCGCAGCGGGCAGCACCCGCATCTCGATGCCCACCCCTTCGGTACGGGTGCGCAGCACCTCGATGGTCTGGGGGTGGCAGCTGTCGGCCACGAGGACCACATTGGGGGTGTTTTTGCGGTGGCGTTTCTGCTTTTGGGCATAGGTCATGGTGACGGCCTCGGCGGCGGCGGTGCCCTCGTCGAGCAGGGAGGCGTTGGCGACGGGCAGGCCGGTGAAGTCGCTCACCATCGTCTGGAAATTGAGCAGCGCCTCCAGGCGGCCTTGGGAGATCTCGGCCTGATAGGGGGTATACTGGGTGTACCAGCCGGGATTTTCAAAGATGTTGCGCAGGATCACCGAGGGGGTGATGGTGCCGTAGTACCCCAGACCGATATAGGAGCGGTAAACCTTGTTGGTGGAGGCGATCTGCTTGAGGCGCTTCAGGTACTGATGCTCGCTGAGGGGCTCACGATGGGTCAGAGGCTTATCCAGGCGAATGCTGGCGGGAACCGTCTGCCGGATGAGTTCGTCCAGGCTGGACACGCCGGTGACGGCCAGCATATGGTCCAGGTCTTCCTGAGTAGGACCCAGGTGCCGGCGGACAAAGGTATCAGGGTGATTGAGCATGAAGAGGGGCTGGAAGGTGAATAATCAAAGAGGGCTGCGGTGGATCAGATCTGGAATTTCCCCGCAAAATACGGGTATTTCGACGAAGAAAGAAAGGCATGCAAAGGCTCCTTTCGTGGGGCTTTGCGGCAGATTTGTCCATAACCCTGGCCCCGGCAAATTGTTGCCTGTACCCCAAATGGCTGTTTCCCCAGTGGGATATTCTTTAGCTTTGCGCGGGACCTGCGTCCCGCGACCGATTGATTGGCTTTTTATTCCGGAACCCTTGGTTGACTCTTTCAAACTCAAAGGCCTGCGGCAACGCATGGTAGACCTCCTGGAGACGCGCGGCATCACCGATGCGGGCGTATTGGCGGCTATGCGTGAGGTGCCCCGGCATAAGTTTGTCGAGAGTGCCCTGGCCGAGGAAGCCTACGCCGATAAACCCCTGCCCATTCACAGCGGGCAGACCATCAGCCAGCCCTTTACGGTGGCATTTCAGAGCCAACTGCTCCAGGCCAAGGCCCGGATGAAAGTACTCGAGGTGGGGACCGGCTCGGGCTATCAGGCCGCCGTCCTCTGCGCCATGGGCCTGCGCGTGTTTTCGGTGGAGTATGATGGTCGCCTGCACCGGGAGGCCCGCGAGCGCCTCTTGGCGCTCGGCTACGAAGCCCGGCTTCACCACGGCGACGGCTCCGGCGGCTGGCGACTCTATCAGCCTTATGAGCGCATCCTTGTCACCGCCGCCAGCCCCGAGGTGCCCCTCGCCCTCCGACAGCAGCTCACCGTCGGGGGCATCATGGTCATTCCCGTAGGCAATCAGGCCAGGCAACAGATGACCGTCGTGCGCCGCCTCAGCCAGCGCGAGTATGAGGTCGAAACCCTGCAGGCGTTTCGCTTTGTGCCCCTGCGAGGACGGTATGGGTTTTCCCTTGACGAACCAGCCTAAGCCCCATTTGTCCCTTGGCGGAATATTCGTAATTTGGCGCGCATATTTTACGTCTCCCTTTCCCCCGGCTTCTGCCTCTAAAGAACTCACTTACGTATTATGAAAGCATTTTACGCTTCTTGCCTTCTGCTCCTCCTCAGCCTGCCTGCCATGGCGCAGATGAAACCCTCGGCTGGTGATGTGAGCTTTGGCTTCCGCTTTTCCGGCCTCAATGACCTGTCGCTACAGGCCTTCAGCGAGGATGCCTTCGGCACCCCCGAACTCCTGGGTCGCTACTTCTTCACCGATCAGATGGCGGTGCGCCTGCGCATCGGGGCCAACATCGGCTCGACCACCGAGGACTTTTCCGACTCCTACATCGACTCGGTGCGCTTCCCGGAGCCCCGTCGCATCGACTCCGCCTCGACCGATTTCATCAGCAGCTCGGCCTTCAGCTTCACGCCCGGCTTTGAATACCACTTCAATTCCACCGCCCAGCGCCTCGACCCCTATGCCGGAGCCGAGATCGTATTTGGCATCACTGGTGCGACCAACACCGAGACCGACCGCGCCTATCTGCAGGCCGACGAGTCCTTTGTGCCCCTCTACCAGGAGGACCTCAACATCAAGACCCGCGTGGATGGCGGGATCAGCGTGGGGATGAATCTCCTGGCTGGCTTCAACTATTTCTTTTCGGAAAAAATCGCCATCGGGGCGGAGTACGGCCTTGGCTTCCTCTATACCCGCAATGGCGGCGACGTCCGCGTATCGACCCAGGGTACCCTGCTGCCTACCCCCAACCCCGACAACCTCGTGGCTGTCGACCGGACGGAAACTTTCCAGGCCAGCGAGCAAGGCGTCAACTTCGGTACCATCGGTACCGGCAGCATCAACCTGTCGGTCTTTTTCTAGGCGACTGGTCCGATATCAAAAAAAAGCGGCTGCCTCCTCCGGGCAGCCGCTTTTTTTAGAGCAGAGGAATCAGACTCCCCTCCGGATAAGACACCTCCGTGAGAAAAAGGCCCTGTGGCGGCGCATTGGCGCCGGCCGCGCGCCGGTCGCGCGCTTCGATCACCCGCCGGAAGTCGGCTATATCGCGGCGGCCGCGGCCCACCTCCAGCAGCGTGCCCACGATGGCCCGCACCATGCCCCGCAAAAAGCGGTTGGCGGCGATGTGAAAGCAGAGTAAGTCGCCCTCTTCCTGCCAGAAGGCCGCATCCATGCGGCACAGGGTGGTTTCATGGGCCCCGTGCGCCTTGCAAAAGCTCGCAAAGTCCTCGTATTCCGGCAGGACTGCCGCTGCGGCCTGCATGGCCGCGAGGTCCAGCTCATGCCGGACCCAGGTCGCCTGATCCCGGTAGAAGGGCGATTTCTTGCGAATAATCTGGTAGATATAGGCCCGCCGCACCGCATGAAAGCGGCTGTGGAAATCCGGATCGGCCGTCCGATAGAGGCCATTGACCGAGACGGTCGCAGGCAGCAGCGCATTCAGGCTGTGAAAGAAGCGCGGCGGCAGCGCCTCGGGATGATCAAAATGGACAATCAACTGCCGGGCGTGCACGCCCGCATCGGTGCGCCCGGCCCCGGTACAGCTCGTTTGCTGCCGCAGCGCCGTGCTGAGGGCCGCTTCCAGCTCGGCCTGTACGGTATGGGCATTGGGCTGGCGCTGCCAGCCAGCGAAGCCGGTCCCGTCGTAGGCGATGTCCAGGACGTAGCGCATAAGAGAGTGGTCAGAAGCGAGAGGTTCCCGATGCTCGGGATTTCACTATGTTCAACAGAAGTGAGAGATGGGGCAGCATGCTAGTGGATTTCAGGGATATGGGGAGGATGTGCTTAGGCAGATGGCCAGAAGGAATCGGATACCCGGTCGTTTTCATCGAAAGATCGCCAGGTGAGCCCATCTCGCTTCTCGCCGCTCACCATCTGCCGATCTGCTTTGGATCAGACCTTTTCCACGATCATGGCGGCCCCCTGTCCCACGCCCACGCACATGGTCGCCAGGCCGTAGCGTACGCCTTCGCGGCGCTGCATCTCGTGCACCAGGGTGGTGAGGATGCGGGCACCCGAACAGCCCAGCGGGTGGCCAAGGGCGATGGCCCCGCCATTGACGTTGACGATAGACTCGTCCAGTTCCAGATCCTGCATACAGGCCAGGGCCTGCGCCGCAAAGGCCTCATTGAGCTCGACCAGGCCGATGTCCTGCATTTGGAGGCCGGCCCGCTGCAGGGCCTTGCGGGTGGCGGGCACGGGCCCGATGCCCATGATCTCGGGGGGCACGCCGGCCACGGCCTGCGAGACCACCCGGGCCATGGGCCTGAGCTGAAAGCGCTCGACGGTTTCGGCTGAGCAGAGCAGCAGGGCAGCGGCCCCGTCATTGATGCCAGAGGCATTGCCGGCGGTGACGGTGCCGTTTTTACGGAAGGCGGGGCGCAGCTTGGCCAGGGTTTCGACGGAAGACAGGCGGGGATGCTCGTCCTTGTCTACGATCAGCGCCGGACCTTTGCGCTGGGGGACGGATACGGGTACCAATTCGGCCGCGAAGCGGCCGGCCTCGTGGGCGGCCTGGTATTTTTCCTGGGTACGGTGGGCAAAGGCATCCTGCGCCTCGCGGGAAATATGCCAGCGGTCGGCTACGTTTTCGGCCGTCTCGCCCATGCCATAGGGATGGTGCAGGGCGGCGAGCCGGGGGTTGACAAAGCGCCAGCCGATGCTGGTGTCGTACATCTCGGGCTGGCGCCCGAAGGCCTCGGTGATTTTGCCCATCACAAAGGGGGCGCGGGACATGCTCTCCACGCCGCCGGCGATGTAGGCCCCGCCTTCGCCGAGGCGAAGGGCGCGGGTCGCGTCCATGACTGCCTGCAGACCCGAGGCGCAGAGGCGGTTGACGGTGAGGCCGGCCACCTCGACCGGCAGACCCGCCATTAGCAGGGCCATCCGGGCCACGTTGCGGTTGTCTTCGCCGGCCTGATTGGCCGCCCCGGCGATGACCTCTTCGATGGTCGCCGGGTCCAGCGCCGGCTGCCGTTTCAGCAGGGCGGCCAGAACGTCGGCAAGCAGGTCGTCGGGCCGGACCGAGGAGAGGCTACCGCCGTATTTTCCAATCGGCGTACGACAGGCATCGACGATGAATACTTCCTTCATTTTTTGTTACTTTGCGGGTCAGAATGCCCCTGGGGCCCATTCCAACCCTCAAACTTAGCCCAATGTTGCAAAGAATCCAATCCGTTTTCCTCCTGCTGGCCGTCCTGGTCAGCCTGTCGGGCCTCTTCCTTCCGCTCTGGCAGCTGGGTACCGGCACCGAGCAGGAAGTCATCACGGGTTTGGCCACCACGGCCACCTTCGAGGCAGGGGCCGAGGCCGAAAGCCGCTACTTTTTTGCGCATCCCGAAGCGATGCGCACGGTGCTGCACAGTCTGGTCATGGGGCTCAATGTGGTTGCTGCGGTTTGGTTGGTGCTCACCATCTTTGCCTATGACGACCGGCCCCGGCAGATCCGCCGCATCTACATCGGCATCGTGCTGATCCTCTTTCAGATTCTGGCCCTGGTTTTCCTCACCCGGCAGGAGCCGGAGATGGTGCTTGGTGGCGTCGAGAGTGGCATGCCGCAGTACGGCTTGGCCGCTCCGATCGTGGCGGTGGCTCTGGCCTGGCTGGCGATCTCCCGCATCCGCAAGGATGAAGAGCTGGTGCGGTCCATGGACCGGATCCGATAGGCGCTTCCTCCTTTGGAAAAAAAACCTACCTTTATGCCGGTCCGCAAAAAGCTACCGGTATGCTGCGTTTTCTTTGCGTTTTTCTGCTCGGGATAGGGACCCTTCCGGCCTGGGCCTTGTCCCCCGACACCCTCGTTTTTGACTGGAACATCCGGAGCCTGAGCGGAGCGGATGGCACGGAGCTGGCGGACCCCGGTCCATTGGATCGCTTTTCTTTCCAGGCCGACGGGACCTTCTCGTTGAAACTCAACCGGGACGGCCTATCGGAGGCCGGGCGTTGGGAACTGGTCGGGGATACCGTCTTGTTGCAATATGAGCGCCTGCCGGTCGCCACGGGGATCGACTCGCTGGCCTACTCGGTAACCGATGATGAGCCCACGCTGCTCTTCTATTTTCAGGGGCAACAGGTCGCCCGGCAGACCCTGTCGGGGCTGGAGTCCGAGCGCCGGGCCGTGCCCTACGCCTTGCACTTTGACGAGCGCGGGAATCCCAGCCTGATCGGGGCCGAGCGAAGCTTTTCGCTTTACGGTCGGGCGCAACTGATCGAATCGGCCTTTTCCTTCATGGACGTGCTGCGGGCCCTGATCGGGATCGTGGCCATGCTGGCGATCTGCTGGGTATTCAGCACCAATCGCAAGGCCATAGACTGGAAGCTGGTGGGCTCGGGCATGGCCCTGCAGCTTATTTTTGCCGTCCTGGTGCTCAAGGTGCCAGTGGTGCGCATGGTGTTTGATGCCATTGCCCGGGGCTTTGTGGCCTTGCTGGGGTTTGCGGGCGAAGGAGCCTCCTTTTTGTTCTCGGGCCTTATCACCGATCTGGATACCTTCGGCTACATTTTTGCCTTTCAGGTGCTGCCCACCATCGTCTTTTTCTCGGCGTTGATGTCGGTACTGTACTATCTGGGGATTTTGCAGAAGGTGGTCTATGCCTTTGCCTGGGTGATGAGCAAGACCATGCGCCTCTCCGGGGCGGAGAGCCTGGCCGCCGCCGGCAACATTTTTCTGGGACAAACAGAGTCTCCGCTGCTGGTTCGGCCTTACCTGGAAAAAATGACCCGCTCCGAGAT
>RFHL01000454.1 GCA_003696875.1 Bacteroidota bacterium
GGTCCAACGCAGCCGGAGGAGAGGAGGAGGGCGATCCGGCGGCGGCCTGCAAGCCAGGCCGCCGCCGTCGGTCCCTTCCGGGCTCGCTGCGCTCGGTCCTCCGGACCAGGCCCTCCAGGCACCTATCGCCCCGCGAGCCCACCCCCCCAGAGAAGTGAAACCGCCTGCAAACGATTACATTATCAAAACAGAATATGAATTATTGAAAAAAATCTTTCATGCAATCGTTTAAGTTGCCGAAATGTCAACTCCGACTGATATAAGTCATTGTTGCCGGCAGGGTAGGGGACTACTTTCGCAGCAGTCCACAGAACCTTTTTACTATGACACGCCTCACTCTCCTCCTCCTCTTTTTCCTGGCTGCCACCGCCCCCACCCTGGCCCAGGAGGCCTTCAAGCCCAGCGTCAAAGTGGGAGGATCCGTCCAGGTTTGGATGCGATACAATCAACACAACCCTGGCACCCTGGATGCCGATGGGGATGCCGTTTCCAATGGGACGGATATTAGCATCCGGCGGGCCCGCCTCACCGTCACGGCCCAGCCTTCGCCGCGCTCCCAGGTATACATACAAGTCGGGGCCAACAACCTCGTGACCACCAAAAAAGCGACCATGCCCTTTATCCACGACGCCTGGGCCAGCTATGAGCTCATCCCTGCCGGCGAGGGACCCGTCTCCCTACTCATGGGCGGTGGTCTCCACTTCTGGAACGGCTTTTCCCGTCTCAGCAGTGGCAGTTACCGGAGCTCCATCCTGGTTGACCTGCCTGACATTCATCTCCCCAATATCAGCCGCACCGATTTGGCCGGCCGCCAGATGGGTATCTTTGCCTCCGGAACCGCTAGCCGGCTGGCCTTTCGCTTTCACCTCAATAAGCCCTACCTCTACGGAGACAGCCTCGACATTACCAGCAGCAGCCGCGCCCAAAATCTCCAGTCCACCCATTGGGCGACGGGGGGGCATGTGGCCTGGGAATTTCTGGATCGCGAAGACCAGACCCGTTGCTACCGGACTGGCACCTATCTCACCCCCAAGCGCATCCTCAACC
>RFHL01000455.1 GCA_003696875.1 Bacteroidota bacterium
AAGGTATATCCATCCCGGATGTCGCTGGCCATCTCGTGATACCCTCCGGGAAAAAAGACCGCTTCCCCGCTGTAAGCCGCCAGTTCTTCGGTATCAGCCTGCCACAGCAGCAGCTCGGTCTGATCGTCCAGGAGAGGGCGCACGACGAGGCGCGTCATGCGCCGCAGGCGGCGTTGGTAGCGATACACCTTTTTACCCAGTTTCCCCAAAAACAGGCTGTCGCAGTCGGCCCGGCTGGCCCATAGTTGCCGGGAAAGGCTCTTTCGGGCTTCTGGATCCGCCTCCAAAAGGTAGGTGAGCATCTCGCTCAGGCCGGCCCGGCCGGCCGGGAATACCGGTACCTCCTGGGCCTGGAGGGGGACGCTACCCCCGAGCCACAGCAGCAGACCCAGCCATAGATATGGACGCAACCCGTGCATGTCGGCCAAAGATACACATCTCTAGCGCGGTTCAAAGTCGCCGGGATTCACCCAGCCGGTCTCTTCGGGGCCGGTTTCTCCACGCATATAGCGCTCATAAAAGCCACCGGTGGAGGTCACCGGATAGGCGTCAAAGATCGCCCCTCGGCCTTCCATACGCGGGTCTCCCTGAACCCGGAGCTCCATTTCCATCAGGGCCGCCAGGGCAATCGCCCGCTCAGCGGCCGCCGGGTCGGCCATGAGATTATGGATACAGTCAGGATCGCTCCGCAGGTCATACAGTTCCTCGGCGGGTCGCTTGCCAAAACTGAGTTGCCAGTAGGGGTCGGACGGGCTGTCCACGGCCCGGTTTCGCGCCAGGATCAGGGTTTTGGTGGGGCTGCCGTCGACATTGAGATAGCCGGTGACGGGATCGCCGGCGGGGTAGCGGTCCGGCTCATAATTGCGCACGTACAAGAAGCTGTCCTTCAGGATGGCCCGGCTGGGATAGCCGACATCCCCCGGGCGCCCCACATCATGGCGCTCCTTGCCCAGCAGCAGATGGTCCCGTTCCAGGCCAGATTCCCGGCTATCCAAAAGAGGCCTCAGGCTCTGGCCCTGGATGGGTTGCATCCCCTCTGGCGCTGGTCCTCCGATCCCTGCCAGGTCCAGAAAGGTCGGGGCCAGATCGATAAAGCTGACCAGTTCATTGCTTATCCGCCCGGGGGCGGTGAGTCCAGCTGGCCAGTGCATGAGCAGCGGTACGTGGTTGGCATCGTGGTAGGTATTGCCCTTGACCCGGGGAAAGGGCATGCCGTGGTCGGAGGTCACGACCACCAGGGTGCTGTCCAGCAATCCACGGGCCTCCAGCTCGGCCAGCATCCGTCCCAGATGGGCATCAAAATGGGTGATCTCAAAGCCGTAGTCGAGCATGTCCTGCCTGACCAGCGTGTCGTCGGGCCAGTAGGCGGGTACCCGATCCACTTGGGCGGGCTGCATCCCGCCGAGGGTACGGCCACTGCCGTAGGTGTAGGCCCGGTGGGGTTCGTAGGCTCCGTACCAAAAACAAAAAGGTTGACCGGGCCGCCAGACGGAGTCCAGAAAGTAGGCAAAATTGCTGGCGTAGTCGATGCTGCTCATCGCGGGGGTAGGGGGCTCGGCTTTGCGGCTCTGGAATGCCGGCCCGGCGAGTTCGCGGCGCTGCCCGTCGCGCTGCCCGGGGTCCCCCGGGCCCCACCCCTTGCCGGTATGCCCGGTGGCATACCCCTGGGC
>RFHL01000456.1 GCA_003696875.1 Bacteroidota bacterium
GCCTGAAAACCCTATGCGGGCAGCGCCCGCAATGTGGTCCCCCGCCCCCATCAGCTGCTCGTAGTTGATGGAGTACAGCCGCGCGGGTCCCCCCAGTTCCAAATAGATGAGGTCCGGGCACAGCGAGCTATACGCGTAGGGGGTGAGAAATTGGGCCTGCAAGCCAGGCATGAAGCCCAGCAGACAGAGCAGCCACAGATGACGGAGCATGGTTTGCATAACAGGAAAGGGTCAGTTGGAAAGAAAGAGCAAAGGCAGGGTGTCCATCAGGCCGCTAGTCGGCCTGCTTCAAGGTGGGATTATTATTCGATTTTTCGTAACAAGTTTTCACCCGAATATTACACCCCTCCAAAAGCCTGAACCCATGCAACGAACCCGCCGGAGGGGGGTCTTTAGATACATCCTCATGTAAGCGACGCGCGCTTTGCGTCCTTATGATGACGGCCCTTCCTCCACACCACACCTCTTCTTTTCCCCTCGCCTACTTTGTGTTGAATATCTATGCCTTTGTCTGCTCCTTTTCCGGCCCAAATGCTTCTTGGTACCCTCCTTCCCGTGGCCATGGCCATCTTTAGCGTCGGCTGGGGGGTAGCTCCGGACCCATCCATAGGGACCCTGGGCCTGATAGCGGTCAGTGGCAGCTGGTTGGGATGGGAGGTGGGAAGCCACCTCAACCGCTATCGTCACAGCCTATCCCGGGGGCAGCGCCACGGTCTTCACTTCTTGCTGGTCGGGGTCACCTTTGGCGCCCTGTTGATTCCCCTGTGTGGATTTGCCGCCATGCTGGCGAGCGGCCAGCCCCGTTTGTCCCTGGAGCAGTTGGCTCCAGTCTGTATCTGCATGTGGGCGGTGGTCGTCGGGGTCACCCAGGTAGGATACCTCTTCTTCTCAGGACCGCCCTTGCTTGGTCTGTTTCCGGGATGGGAGGCGGGAAATTCCTCCTCTTTGTATGCGGAAAAACTACCGGATTCTCCCTAACTTCCATCCTTGATCCAAGGATGGATTGAGGAAGGAGACATGGAGCATCCGGAGACCATCATTGTAGGAATTGGCGCCTCAGCCGGCGGCATTGCTCCCTTACAAACCTTTTTTTCTCACATACCAGAAGGTGCCGGTATTGCCTATGTGGTGATCCAGCACCTTTCCCCACGGCATGAAAGCAAAATGCCGGAGATTCTGGCGACCCGAACCCCCCTGCCTATACATGTGGCCGAGGAAGGGATGAAGGTCCTACCGGATCATATATATCTCATTCCGGCCCGGCATAACCTCAACATTCGGGAAGGTGTCCTCCACCTCGAAAAAACCCTTTCTTCCCACTATCCCAACCTCCCTATTGATCGTTTTTTTCATGCCCTGGGTGTCGACCAAAAGGATCATGGGGTAGCCATCGTGCTCTCAGGCACGGGCTCGGACGGCTCACGGGGGCTGTGTACGGTCAAGCAGTCCGGCGGGCTGGTGATGGTGCAGAGCCCGGATCAGGCGGAATTTACGGGCATGCCCCTCAACGCGATGGCTACCCAGATGGTAGACCATGTGCTGACGGTAGAGGAAATGCCAGCCATGATCCTCAAATACTTCCGGCCTGATTTTAAGTTCCCCGTAGCGCCTCCACCGGAGGAGTCGCCGCCCGATCCAGCCCACATCCCTGAGCTGGAAGATGCAGAGGATGTAAAAGCCTTTCGGCAGATCATCAACCTGATTTCTCAGCGCACCCATATTCCCTTTCATGCCTACCGGCCCCCTACCCTCCTGCGCCGCATCAAGCGGCGGATGGAGAAGCAGGCTATCCCAGAGTTGCCCAAGTACCTGGCCTTCCTGAAGGTCAGGCCTCCGGAAGTCAGCCTTTTGGCTCAGGACTGTCTGATCGGGGTCACCCACTTCTTCCGGGATCCGGAGGCCTTTGTCCTGATCCAGGACCACGTGCTGCCCAGCCTCTTTGCGGACCTGGATCAGGAGACCCCCATTCGGATCTGGGTATGCGGCTGTTCCACTGGGGAGGAGGCCTATTCCCTGGCCATTCTGATCCACGAGTACCAGCAGGCGCGGCAGCTGAACAGACCGGTCCAAATTTTTGCCAGCGACGTCAGCCAGCAGATGATTGAGCAGGCCTCTTTGGGGATTTTTTCCCAGAAGAAAGTCGCGACCTTGTCCCAAGGCCGCTTGGAAAGCTATTTTATCCCGGAAGGACCGGTATACCGCATCCGGCAGCATATCCGCGAGCGCATTATTTTTTCCCGGCACAACGTCCTGAGCGATCCCCCTTTTATCAACCTGGATCTGATCAGTTGCCGCAATGTCATGATCTACCTGGAGGATCATGCGCAGGACCAGGTGCTGGACAGCTTTCACATGGCGCTCAAGCCCTCGGGCTTCCTTTGGACCGGCCCCAGCGAAATGGGGGCCCAGCCAGCCCCCGGATTTGACCTTCTAAATACGCGCTGGAAACTTTTTCGAAGACGGCTCTCTCCCCGCTCCCAACCCAGCCTGCGCCCCCGGCACACCATGGTGAGGCAAACCAGTCTCCTGCCCCGACGCCATGCGCCCACCAAGGTCATAAACGCGGCATCGGGCTTGCCCGAACACTATATCCAGCGGATCCTCATCCAGGCCTGCGTGCCCGATGGGCTGGTGATGGATCAGGACCTGAACATCCTCTATGTCGTCGGCGATGCCGGCCGCTTCCTGCCATTGCCCAAGGCTGGTATGGATACACGGCTCCCCGCCCTGCTCCCGGCACCCGTTGTGCAGGCCACCCGCCGCTGCCTGGACGAGAAGGCATTTGAAGAATTTCGCTTGGAAGTCTCCATGCCACGCCTGGATGGAATATCTGAAGCCATCAAGCTGGGCATCAGGCCTCTCGGGGCCAAAGCAGGAGAGGAACATGACTTCTTTTTCCTGGAGATGACTCCGCCAACCGTCACCGCCCCTTCTCAGAACCGGGAGAAATGGCAAAAAGAGCTCTACCTGGCACATGAGACGGCTGCCGAGCAGCAGGCAACCCTGGACATGGTCAGGCAGGAGCTCAGTGCTACCCAAGAGGAGCTGGATGCGCTCTCTCAGGAATTACGGACTATGAGCGATGAGATGGAAAGCAAGGACAAACAGTTGGGCGAGGCAGACGCCGCCCTGCGCGCCATCCTCAGCACCTCCAGCCTGATGCTCATCTTCCTGAACAGCCGGATGGAGATCCAGCAGATCTCTGCTGCGGCAAAAGCTCGTTTTGCCTCTTCGGCCGCCAGCGGGATGGCCCTGCAGGACCTTCGCGAGGCCCTGGCTCCTTTGGTCCGGCAAACGCTCGAAAGCCATCGACCTCAGCAGGCCCAGATCCCAATCCAGGGAGAAACCTATGTGTGGGAGACCGGACTATATCAGATAGATAACGAAACCGAAGGCGTACTTCTCCATCTCACTCCTGCCTAACCTTGGCCAGCCTGCGCTTCTTCCAGCAGCTGCTTCTGGTAAATGCGGGCATAATAGCCGTCCTGGGCCACCAGCTCGGCATGGGTGCCGCGCTCCGTGATATGCCCATCTTCCAGCACCAGAATCTGGTCTGCGTCCTGGATACAGGAAATCCGGTGTGCCACCATAACCACCGCCACATCGGGATTTTGCCGCCGAAAGTCCTTTAGATTCCGCAAGATCGTCTCCTCGGTGCGGGTATCCACCGCCGAAAGGACATCATCAAGGATGAGCAGGTAGGGAGCCCGGATCCAGGCCCGGGCAATCGAGATCCGCTGTTTTTGCCCTCCAGAGAGGGTCACGCCCCGCTCGCCTACGAGGGTGTCATAGCCTTCGGCAAAGGTGGCGATGCTCTCGTGGATGGCCGCCTGGCGGGCGGCGGCCTCCACCTCCTCCCGGCTGGCCTCCGGCCGGCCAAAGGCGATGTTGCCGTGGATGCTGTCCGAAAATAAAAACACATCCTGGGGAGCATAGCCAATGGCTTGGCGCAGATGCTCCCGCGGGTAGCTTGCCAGGGGGTGGCCGTCCAGCTCAATGCCCCCCAGGTCGGGATCCAGCAGGCGGGGAATCATCGCGCACAAGGTAGACTTGCCGGACCCAGTCGGGCCGACAATGCCGATTTTCTGGCCCGGCCGCAGCGAGAAACTCACCTTGAGCAGGGCCTGTATGCCCGTGTCGGGATAGGTGTAGCTCACTTCATCAAAGGAAAGGGCGGCGCGGCCCACCTGGGGTCCGTGCGGGGGAAAAGAGATCTCGGATCGCTGCGCCAGCAGCTCATTGAGTCGTCCCTGGCTGGCTGCCGCCCGCTGGATCAGGGTCGTCACCCAGCCCACCGCGATGATCGGCCAGGTGAGCAAATTGATATAAATAATGAATTCGGCAATGTTTCCCAGCGCCAGGCGCCCTTCGATCACCTTAGCTCCCCCGACCCAAACGGTCAGAACCACACTCATCCCTACTAGCAAGACGATCAGCGGATAAAACAGCGCATCAACCCGGGCCAGGTGAAGGGCTTTTTCTTTGTAGACGCTGGCTTCGTCCGAAAAGCGATCGGCTGAAGCGCGCTCCTGGACATAGGCCTTTACCACCCGAATGCCTGAGAAAACCTCCTGCGCCATGGTCGTGAGCTTGGAGAGCTGCCGCTGGATTCGCTCGCTCCGCTGCTGGATGATCGACTCGACGTAGTACACGAGGTAGCTCAGAATCGGCAAAGGCAGCAAGGCGTATAAGGTCAGCTCCACATTGACCACCAGCATGGTGGTAACAATGACTGCCGTCAGCGTGATGGCATTGATGGTATACATGATCCCGGGACCGAGGTACATCCGCACCCGGTTTACGTCCTCGGAGGTCCGGGCCATCAGGTCGCCGGTGCGGTTGCGGCGGTAAAAGGTGAGCGACAAGCTCTGTAAGTGATCATACAAATCGGCCCGCAGATCGTACTCAATCAGCCGGGACATGACGATGATGGTCTGCCGGGTGAGAAAGAGAAAAAAGCCCCGAATCAGGGCCATGGCTACCACCAGCAACCCAAACACGAGCAGGCTGCGGATCAGCAGGCCTTGCAGGGCCGCCTCCGGGGCAAAGCCGGCAAAAAGGTGAAATACCTTCAAAATCTCCCCCACCATATTGATGGCGCTACGCACAACCTGCGCCGGATAGACCGCAAACACATTGGAGAGCGCGACGAAGAGAACTCCCAAGAGGAGCCGGCGGCGGTACTTCCAGAGGTAGGGATTGAGCGCAAAAAGGGTCTTCATGCCAAAACTTTGGGCCAAGATAAGGAATCCCGTCCGAATTACACGTCCACCCTAAGGCAGCCCCGCCCGGACTACGCTTGGCCCCCTCGGATCATCGTCTGATGAAGGATCTCATTCCCAGGCGAAAAGAGGGGGAGGCCGGGGAAAGGTCGGGCTCATTTTTTCCACCCCATGGGTCTCAACAAGCCCCGCTCCCTACGATGAGCTATTTTTACAAAATGTGAGGCAAATATTTTTCGGCTTATTTATTTAAAAATAAATTTAATTCCTCTGAATATTTTCCAAAAAATCGTAAAAGTCTGTTTCTCTGACACATTCTGTCCATGTTAGATTCGAGGTCAATTTTGACGTTTCTGCTCAGCGGGAAGGCGCACACTTCCGCCAAAAGGAGGAAGAGCTGCCACAGCATGTGGCTTTCGCATCCAGCTATGGCAGGGACAAGTCTGGCATCATGCGACCAAGCGGTTTCCCCCCTCCCACCCATTAAGCTAAAAAAGGGCAAAACAACCGCTTTCTCAAGGGACAAATTTTATTTCAATAAACTAGCATTTTTTTGTATATTGGAATTACGCCATATAAGAAACCCTGACGATTCCTTTTTTCCCCTAGGCTGTAGGTCCTGATTTTGCCAGACTCGCCGGGTGAAAGATTTTTCAACTTTAGGTCTATTTTTTCGAAAAGGCCTACAAGTTCTGAGCTATTTTTTACAAAGAACGCAAGCGGCATTTTTCTCGCCATTATATCTTCCTTTATCATTTCACTAACTTGGAGTATGGTTATGATCACGATCATGCCGACTTTCTCCAAATAGCAGCAACCCCTCTTTTTTATCTCTCGCCTGATAACCCCTCTTATCCTGTGACTTTCTACCCATAGTACCATGACTCACCATCGATTCGGGAACCTTCTCCTCCTGCTCTTGTTAGGTACCGTCCCGATCCGAAGTGTGGCCCAACACAACCCCTCCTTTCCCTTTTTCGAAGGGACCTATTCATCCCTGAAAGCCGAGGCCCGGCAACGCCAGCTTCCTTTCTTATTGGTCTTCACCCTTAAGGACGATTCGCTGAGTGATACCTGGGTAAACACCCTCAATATGCCCCGGGTCGTACAGTTTGTCGGAGACCGTTTCCTCGCCTTACGCGTCCACGATATGGGTGCGCCTGAGCCAACCTATGGCCGTGGGGGAGCCAATCTCTCTGCCATGTACGGAGTGCTCCTGTATCCCACCACCATTCTCTGCGATGCCCAAGGTACCGTCCTCGTGCGTTTTGCCGGGGTGGAATCGGCACAGGCCTTTCTCGATACCCTTGCGCGCTTTTTGCCTCAGCAAAACCGCATGGTCCCTCCGGTCGTGGTGGAAACCTGGCCCAGCCATGACCAGCATACCGAGTGGGGCGAAGAGCCTGAAGTCATTGCTCCCGAACCAGACCCTGACAAGATGGGCATGGTGGTGGAGGAAATCCCGGATGTCCCCGAAGTAGCCAGCAAACCGGTCATCGTAACCTACCTGCCCGGTGAAGCCTCAAGCCAGGAGCTCCCTGATCCTCAGGCGGTGAGCCACCTCGGGAAGGATGCCTTCACCCTGTATCAGGTGCGCACACAGGTCTTTGTGGTTCAGGCGGGGGCTTTTAGCAGCTACGCCAACGTAAAGGACTTTGCCCAGCGGCTGGAAACCACCTATGCCCCGCTTCCCGTTCATCTGCTCCTCTACGACAAGGCCGACGGGACCCGGATGTACAAAATATACCTTGGGAATTTTGGTTCCCAGGCGGAAGCCGAAGTCTTCCGGGATCGCTACAAAACCGAGTCGGGCAAGGACGCCATGGTAGTTGCCCTGTAACGTCCATCTCATACCCTCTCCAGAGGCAGCTTCACGGCATCACAGTGGGGCTGCCTCTCGGCTTATTCCACCCCCAAGATCAGTCCCTTGAGGTACTCCCCCTCAGGATGGTAGATGCTCACCGGGTGGTCGGCGGGCTGGGAGAGTTGCTCCAGGATGCGCACCCGCCGCCCGGCCTGGGCGGCCGCGGTAAAGACGGCCTCCCGGAAGAGGTCGCGCGTCATGACCTGCGAGCAGGAAAAGGTAAAGAGGATTCCACCGGGGGGCAGCATCTCCAGCGCCGCCCGGTTGAGGCGGCGGTAGCCTTTGCGGGCCCGATCCAGCACCTTGCGGTGCTTGGCAAAAGCCGGTGGGTCCAGCACCACCAGATCATACTCGGCCGGGGGCTTTGCCAGGAAATCGAAGGCATCGGTGGCAAAAGCCTCATGGGCCGCCTCCGGCCCGAAGTTGTGCAGGACATGCGCCCGGGTCCGCTCAATGGCCGGCCGGGAGCTGTCCACGCTGTGTACCAGGGCCGCGCCGCCCTGCAGGGCGGCAATCGAAAAACCACCGGTGTAACAGAAGGTGTTCAGGACCTTGTGCCCGCGCGCGTAGTGCGCAAGACGGGCCCGGTTTTCCCGCTGATCCAGGAAAAAGCCGGTTTTTTGCCCCTCGGCCAGGTCGATCTGATAGGTGAGGCCGTGCTCCTGCCCCGTCCAGGTATCGCCTGATCCTAGCAGAAACCCATCCTGGGCATCAAGGCCTGCCTTATAGGGCACCGTAGCCGCACTTTTGTCATAAACAGCGGTGATGTCTCCAGCCATCAACTCCACCAGCAGGGACGCCAACTCGGCGCGGACGTGAAAAAAGCCCACCGAGTGACACTGAATCACGGCTACCTTGCCGTAGATGTCCACAATCAGGCCGGGCAGGCCGTCACCTTCACCGTGGATCAGACGGTACATATTGGTCTCACCCTGGCTTCCGAGCCCCAGCTGTCGCCGCCACCGGATGGCCCGCTCCAGCTGTTCCCGCCAGAAAGGGGCTGCCACGTCTACCTTGGCAAAACTGAGGATGCGGACGGCGATGCTCCCGATCTGATAATGCCCGGTAGCCAGGTACTCTCCGGCATCATCGTACACCTCTACCACCTCCCCCTCGGTGAGGCCTTCCGGCAAGGGGGCCAGCGCCCCGGAAAAGATCCAGGGATGACGGCGCCGCACAGAGCGGTCTTTTCCAGGGAGCAGGTGCAAACGGGGATAGGCAGGCATAAAGCGGTGCATCTAGGCGGGGCGAAGATAGCGCTTTTTTAGGGAATCCCGGGAAAGGATATTGGCCCCCTTACCCCAACCAGCACTTCTCCTTGCTCATCCGCTGTTTGCCACTGGGCGTAGTCACAAGCATGAGGACCAGGGCCCAGATCCCCCGCCATCCGGTACATCCCGCCCCATTGAAACGCTCGTATTTGGCCGCCTACAAATTGCGGAAGTCCTTACTCACCTGCTTGCAAAAACGCTGGATGGCGGGATAGGTCTCGAAGTGGCCCCGCAAGCGGGTCCCCATGTAGGCGTCATCGGTTTCCAGGTCCCGGATGTAGAAGTAGTAATGAAACTGCGTATAGCGGTTTTTGTACATCTTATTGGCGGTCTCATACTTTTCATAGCTCGGCACCATCGCCTCCCGCTTGGGCTGATCCATCTGCTTGGGCATGAGAACCATATCGAGATAGTAGCGGTAACCAGCCGCTTTCATCGCTTCGACCTGGCTCAGGGAGACCAGCTTATAAGGATAGGGATACGCCTTCTCCAGCAC
>RFHL01000457.1 GCA_003696875.1 Bacteroidota bacterium
AACCGCCCCCCGCTGATCCACCATCCGAGGTGCCGCCGGCTGAGGACCCGCCAGCCCGCCCCAAAATCAAGATTAGCAAGCGCAAATAATGCATGAGAACCGGAAGCCGCCAGGGTTTCTTATGCCCTCCGGTGGCATCGCGGTATGACACCTGCCTGTATTCCCCTACCTGTTTGGATCCATCTTCCCAATTCTGCTGAAAACCCCCTTTTCCATGGAAATCACCTATGAACGTATTGCTCCGCTCATTGTAGAAGCCGAGGCCGAAGGTTCCCGGATGTTTGTCACCTTCCAGGTGCCCGGCACCAATGAAGTGGTGGAGGCTCAGGCTACCATTCGCCGCTCCAACTCGATCCAGAGTACGGTCACCCGGGCGGTCAAGCGACAGGCTGCCCGCGAAATCCGGCGCACCACTTCTCGCCTGCTGCGGCAGGCGCTGGGGAGTGGCTTTCTGGGGCGTACCGCCCGCACCATCGTCAATACCTCCACCCGAAACAATGATCTCGCCCGGGGATTCTCCGAGGAGGAAAAGCGGAATGCCATCATGGAGGCCTTCCAGCAGGTGGCCGATCATTTTCAGTTTGACGACCGGCAGGAAAGCTGGCGCCCGCCGGCCGTGCCGCCAGCTCCCAAGGCGATGGGCGCCTTCGAGCAGCGTGTGCATAAGCACCCCATCGATAACCGCTATGATCAGGAAGTCCTGGCCCGTATGCTCATTGAGCTGAGCGAGGCCGACGGACACATGGGTGACGAAGAGCGTGACTTCCTGGAGTCCTTCCTCCCCGCCGAGATCGGCGGGGTAGAGGCTTTTGTCAATAGTCCGGCTCTGAGTGCCATCGAATGCGAGGAGGTGACCGAGGCGGTCAAGCCTGCCATCTACATGATTGCCCGGGCCCTGAGTCTGATAGATTTTGAGGCCGATAGCCGGGAGGACGATATGCTGCGCGAATTTGCCCACATGCTAGGCCTCGGCGAAACGGAGGTGGCCGAGCTGGACCAGCATGCCCGCCTCTTTGTCCTGGAGCAGGCCATCGACATGCATACGCCCCGGGACCTGTTGTTTTCCTATGCCTCCAAGCTGGGCATGAGCGAAGACGAAGCCCTCCGGGCCCAGATCCAGCTCAAGAAGCGGCAATAAGCCTTATGCCGCCCGCCGCCGCGGTGGGCGGCGGTAGCTGTAGTAGTGCAACACAAAGCGGAGCGCCTCCCGGATGGCCTGCCGGATCGGCAGAAAGCGACCGGCGAGCTCCGGGTCTATGTTGGTGAGGCGACGGTAGTAGGCACTCACGCCCGGCACGGGCCGGCCCGCCTTCAGGAAAGCCACGGCCTGGGCATAGGTCTCAGGGGTCTCCCCCTTGATCCGGCGACAGGTATACAACTGCCGCTGGCCGTGCTTGTCACGCATGACCGAGAACCCAAAGAGCCGGCAGATCAACCCCCGATGGGGATAGTCCCCGCAAAAACCTGCTTCCCCCTCCGGCCGCAGGGGCCGAAACAAGAAGCACAGGGGATTGTCCTCTGACTCCAGCAACTGGAGTTGCCGGCCCGCCTCCCCCTGGCGCATGAGTTCATAGGCCAATGGCAAAAATTCCAGCACGCTGGCTTCCACCTGGGGATGGGTACAGCACTGCCCGCAAGCGGGCAAGCAGCTCAGGCCTGTCTGGGCCTGAAAGCGGGCGAGGTCCCGATCAAGTTGCCGGTAAAGGGCCCGCACGGCCCGCACTTTGTTTCCTAAGGTCATGGGAGAGCAATGAATGAAAAAGGCCCCGACAGGGCGAATCAAAGCAGGAAAAAACCCAAGGAGATACACATCAAATCCGGCCGAAACATACGACGCAGGAGGGAAATTTTTGCGGGTTGGCGTAAAAAAAGTGGGGGCTGAGAAGGGGGGTGCATGCCGATCAGAAGCCCTCAGAGTAGCCTCCTCTGTATCTGGCAGGGGAGGTATCTCGGGTGAGTGGCAGCCGGACAATTCGCCGCTCAAGTAAGGTTGAGCGGCTTGGGTATGCAGCCGGCCCGTTTTGCCTCGCCCTGACAGCCGGTCTTAACATAGGGGGCCTGCCAGTCGGGGCTGCCCAGGCAGATTTTTGCTGGCCTAAGGGGTGGTTTGAGTGAGGAGATGTTGCGCGTTCTTACATGGGTTGAATTTGCCGTGAATACACCTTTCGGCATGGCACAGGAAGCGGACCTTGTTGGGGTCTGCCTCC
The DNA here is from genome assembly GCA_003696875.1 of Bacteroidota bacterium. Taxonomy (GTDB): domain Bacteria; phylum Bacteroidota; class Bacteroidia; order J057; family J057; genus RFHL01. Next base: position 2,208 of record RFHL01000457.1, read on the forward strand.
TTTCAGGAGCAGGCATGCCCCATGTGCCACCTATTCAACCCTGCCAGAATGAAATTACTACCTCAGGTACAGCTTGGTCATCAAAACCGCCTCAAGGCGGTATTATCCACAGCCACGGGGGCCACTGCCCTGATCGTGTTGGCGGCCATTCTTTTTACTACGACCACCCCGGAACCCATCAGCGGCATCATCAATGATTATGCCCGGGTCACGGCTGTCGGTCCCAATACCCTGACGCTGGACGATGCGAGTGCCTTTGCTCCCGGCGATAAGGTGCTGGTAATCCAGATGAAGGGGGCCACCATCTCACAGGTCGATGATGATACCTATGGGGATATCGTCGGCTTTGGGGATGCCGGCAATTACGAAGTTGGGCTGGTGGATCAGATCCACGGGAACGAACTCACCCTGGTTCGCACACTGTGCCGCACCTATCAGCCTGCTGATGTGGTACAGGCGGTCCGTATTCCGGTGTATGAGCAGGCTCAGGTGACCGCACCGCTCAACGCCGCACCCTGGAACGGGCAAACAGGGGGAATTCTCGTTTTGGAGGCCACCGATCGCCTGATTCTCACCGCCGGCATAGACCTCACCGGTCGAGGCTTCCGGGGAGGAGACCGAAACGGTCGGGCCTCTTCGGGAGGGTTGACCTACATTTGCACTTTTGGTTCTGGCAAAGGCGGGATCAAAGGCGAAGGGATTTCAGAACTGCCACAGGCCGCCTGTCGGGGGAAACTGGCCAATGGGGGCGGCGGTGGCAACGACCACAATGGGGGTGGCGGCGGAGGCGGCAACTATGCCGCCGGTGGAGTAGGGGGGCACGGCTGGAAATCCAACAACCTCAGCAACCTTTCTGACCTGGATAAAGGAGGCCGCGGTGGCCTCAGTTTGAAGGACTATTATGACTCGGGCCTGCCCAAGCTCTTCCTGGGCGGTGGTGGTGGGGGAGGCCACCAGAACAATGGGGCCTCATATCCGGCCGGAAACGGGGGGGGCATCGTGATTCTGATCAGCCCGGTTCTGGAAGTGGTGCAGCCGGTGGTGGTCTCGGCCTCAGGGGTGGACGCCCAGGATCACAACATCAATGATGGTGCTGGTGGCGGCGGCGGTGGGGGGTCTATTCTCCTGGACATCGGCCAGTTTGTAAATCCGGCCAACCTCACCCTGGACGTATCCGGTGGCGATGGGGCGACCATCTATACCCGGGACCAGCATGGGCCTGGTGGGGGCGGCGGTGGCGGCGTGATCAACAGCACCGGCCCCCTGCCGGCAGATGTCGTCAAGGAACTGGCCGGTGGGGAGCCTGGTTTTTTCATCACCCCCAATGCCTCCAATCCCCTGGGCGGCACCTCTCACGGCGCCACCGCTGGCTCTCCTGGCGGGATCATCGCCAATCTCGTCTTGCAGACCTGCTCCGAGCCGCCCTTCCTCGATCTGGACAAGCTCAATGGCGGAGAGGACTTCTTTACTTCCTATATCACCAATACCCAGCCCGTAGGCATCGCGGAGCTGCAACGAACCGATATTGCCGACCTTGACGACACCCATATGAGCCTGGCCACCATCACCCTGACCAATCCGGCCGATGGTACGGCCGAGCAACTGGAGCTGCTCACGGATTCGGCGACTCTGGCGGGTTTGGGGCTCTCCCTCTACCGGAGTCCCAGTGGCCATAGCCTGAGCTTGAGCGGGCATGCGCCGATCAGCCACTACTTACAAGCATTTGCCCTGATCGGGTATCGCAATACCTCCCCCACGGCCAGTCTGACCGATCGTCTGATCGCCTTCGAAGTCAACGATGGCGGGGCAAGCTCAAACACCGCCTATACCCATATCAGCCTTTCGGCGGGAAGCTTTCCGGTGGAATGGCTGGGCTTTGAGGCCGTCGCGTCCGAAGGGGACGCCCTGCTGGCCTGGATGACCGCCTCCGAGCTAAACAGCGCTTTCTTTGAGGTGGAACGAGCCACAGATGGCCGGCAGTTCGAAGCCCTGGGCCGGGTGGAGGCCAGCGGGACGACCATGGAACTGTCCAGCTATGAATACCGCGACGCCGGGGCGGCGCGGATGGGCGTGTCCCGCCTCTACTATCGCCTGCGCCAGGTCGACTTGGACGGGACCTTCGCTTACAGTGCTACCGCTGAACTGGCCCTGGATCAGGTTCTTGAGGCCCTCAGCCTTACCGTCGCTCCCAATCCGGTCCGGGATGTGGCCCAGGTGCGCTTGCGTGGCCCCGTGGGCCAGCGGGTGACGCTGCGGCTGCTCAGCCTCGATGGCCGCGTCGTCTGGACCCGGCCGCTGGAAATGGGCTCTATGGGCGAAGTGAGTTACCGGATGGAGGCCGGAAGCCTGGCAGCCGGCGTGTACCATCTTCAGGCGACCGATGGGACGCAGCAGGTGGTGCAGAAGGTCGTGATTCCCTGATGCGACCTTTCGATTAGGAAAAAAAAGACCGGACCATTAAGTCCGGTCTTTTTGGGTATCGGCGGCCAGGACGGCTTATTCTTCGTGGATCACAATCTTCTCGATCCGATCCCCTTGCCGGATCTCGTCGATTACATCAAGCCCTTCGACCACCTTGCCAAAGACGGTGTGGTTGCGGTCCAGGTGCTGGGTGTTCTGCCGGTTGTGGCAAATGAAAAACTGGGAACCGCCGGTATTCCGGCCGGCATGGGCCATCGATAGTACGCCCCGGTCGTGATACTGGTTGTCGCCGTCCAGCTCGCAATTGATCTTGTAGCCGGGGCCACCGCGGCCCGTGCCCTCGGGGCACCCGCCCTGAATCACAAAGTTGGGAATCACGCGGTGAAAGGTCAGGCCATCATAGAAGCCGTCCTTCGAGAGCTTGACAAAGTTGGCTACCGTGTTGGGGGCATCTTTGTCATAGAATTCGACCTTCATGAGGCCTCTGGCTGTGTGGATTTCCGCAGTAGTCATAGGGGGTTCGAAATGGTGAGAGAATAGGCAGGAATAAAAGGCAAAGATAGCAAAAATGATGGGTTACCAAGCGGAGTTATCAGCATGGCTTATCGATCTTTCGGCATAACTGGATAAGACTGAACAAAACTTTTGGATTCCCTTCAATCCTACTATTTTTGTCGAAATTTTACCTGCTATATATGCCCCTTGATCCATCCATAAAATCCGTACTGATTATCGGTAGCGGGCCGATCGTGATCGGCCAGGCGTGCGAGTTTGATTATTCCGGTTCCCAGGCGGCCCTTGCTCTGAAGGAGGAAGGCATCCGGGTGGCATTGATCAACTCCAACCCGGCCACCATCATGACCGATCCGGTGACGGCCGACGACATTTACCTGCTGCCACTGGAGCCGACCTCCATTGAGGAAATTCTCCAGAAGCAGAAGGTTGATGCGGTCCTGCCCACCATGGGGGGGCAGACGGCTCTGAACCTGGCCATGGATTGTGCCAAGGCGGGCATATGGGAAAAGTACGGCGTACGGATCATCGGTTCCGACATCTCGGCCATTGACAAGGCCGAGGACCGGGAGCTCTTCAAGCAGACCATGAAGCGCATGGAAATCCCGGTGGCCGAGGCCGAGACCGCCAATTCCTTTCTGAAAGGCAAGGAGATCGCGCAACGGATCGGCTTTCCGCTGGTCATCCGGCCTTCCTACACCCTGGGCGGCACCGGCGGGGCTTTTGTCGATCAGCCGCAGGAGTTTGATACCTTGCTCAAGCGCGGCCTGCAGGCCAGCCCCATCCACGAGGTGCTCGTGGAGCAGAGTGTCTTTGGCTGGAAAGAATACGAGCTGGAGGTGATGCGTGACGGCGCCGGCAACAAGATCGTCATCTGTACCATCGAAAACGTGGACCCCATGGGCGTCCACACCGGCGACTCTATCACCGTGGCCCCGGCCATGACCCTTCCTGATACGCAGTATCAGCAGATGCGCAACTACGCCTTCCAGGTCCTCGATGAGCTCGGCGACTTCGCCGGTGGCTGCAATGTGCAGTTCTCCATTGACCCTGCCACCGGCCACATCATCATCATCGAGATCAATCCCCGGGTGTCCCGCTCCTCGGCCCTCGCCTCCAAGGCGACCGGATATCCCATCGCCCGGATCGCGGCCAAGCTCGCCGTTGGTTACCGCCTCGATGAACTCAACAACCAGATCACCAAAGATACTTCGGCCTTTTTTGAGCCGACGCTCGACTACGTGATCGTCAAGATCCCCCGCTGGAACTTTGCCAAGTTCCCAGGGGCCAATACGCGTCTGGGACTCCAGATGAAGTCTGTCGGTGAGGTCATGGGCATCGGCCGCAGCTTCAACGAAGCCCTGCAGAAGGCCTGTCAGTCCCTCGAAATCAACCGCAATGGTATGGGGGCCGATGGCAAAGAGCTGCTCAACCTGGAGCAGATCATGCATAGCCTGCATCATCCTTCCGACGGACGGATCTTCCATATCAAGGATGCCATCCACCTCGGGGTGCCCCTCAAGGACATCCACGAGGCGACCCGCATCGACATGTGGTTTCTGCGGGAAATTGAGTATCTGGTGATTCTGGAAAAGGAAATCTCCCGCTACACCATCGACAAACTCCCGGCCGACCTGATGATGGAGGCCAAGAAAAATGGCTATGCCGACCGGCAGATCGCGCACCTGACCAACAGCCTCGAGAGCGAGGTCTACGCCCGCCGCAAGAAGCTCAAGGTCAACCGTGTCTACAAGCTGGTCGATACCTGTGCGGCCGAGTTTGAGGCCAAGACGCCCTATTACTACTCGGCCTTCGACGACGAAAACGAGTCGATTGTCACCGACAAGAAGAAGGTCGTCGTCTTTGGTTCCGGCCCCAACCGCATCGGGCAGGGGATCGAGTTTGACTACTGCTGCGTGCACGGCGTGCTCGCCGCCCGCGAAGAGGGCTTCGAGACCATCATGATCAATTGCAACCCCGAAACGGTCTCCACCGACTTCAACATCTCGGACAAGCTCTACTTTGAGCCCGTCTTCTGGGAGCATATCTACGACATCATCGAACACGAAAAGCCCGAAGGCGTAATCGTGCAGCTCGGGGGACAGACCGCCCTCAAGTTGGGCGAAAAGCTCACCCGCTACGGCATCAACATCCTCGGTACCAGCTACGACAGCCTCGACATGGCCGAGGACCGCGGGCGCTTCTCCCAACTCCTCAAAGACCTGAACATTCCCTACCCCGACTTCGGGGTAGCGGAGAGCGCCGAGGAAGCCCTGGAAATCGCCCACAAAGTAGGCTATCCCGTCCTCGTGCGCCCCTCCTATGTCCTGGGCGGTCAGGACATGCGCATCGTCATCAACGACGACGAACTCACCAAGCACGTGATCAAGGTGCTGAATCAGGTGCCGGGCAACAAGGTCCTCATCGACCACTTCCTCGATGGGGGTATCGAGGCCGAGGCCGATGCCATCTCCGATGGGGAGGATGTCCACATCATCGGGATGATGGAGCACATTGAGCCCGCCGGCATCCACTCCGGCGACTCCACCGCCGTGTTGCCGCCCTTTAATCTGAGTCCCCAGATTCTGCAGACCATGGCCGACATCACCCACAAGCTCGGCGTCGCCATGCAGGTCAAGGGCCTCATCAATATCCAATTTGCCATCAAGGACGACAAAGTCTATGTCATTGAGGCCAATCCGCGTGCCTCCCGGACCGTGCCCTTCATCGCCAAGGCCAATGAGATCCCCTACGTCAACTACGCCACCAAGATCATGCTGGGGACCCATAAGCTCAAAGACTTTACCTTCAAGCCCAAGCTGAAAGGCTACGCCATCAAGGTGCCGGTCTTTTCCTTCAACAAATTCCCCAACGTCGACAAAGGCCTCGGCCCCGAGATGAAGTCCACCGGCGAAGCCATCTACTTCATCAAGGATCTCAAGGATCCCTTCTTCGTCAAGGCCTACAACGAGCGCAACATGTACCTGACCCGATAGGCTTCGTTTTGGTCCGTTACACCCAGGGAGAAATCCCGGCGGCGGCGGCCGTCGCCGAGCTGTATCAGGCGGCCGGACTCTGGCGCCCCATACATGACCTCGACCGCCTGGAGAGCATGTATCGGCACAGCAACCTCGTTTTGTGTGCCTGGGTGGGCGAAAGGCTGATCGGAGTATCCCGGGCCCTGACCGGCTTTTCCTATTGCTACTATCTTTCCGACCTGGCGGTACATCCCGATGGGCAGGGGCAGGGCATCGGCCGGGCGCTGATCGGCCAGACCCGCCCGGCTGCGGGTCCGGGGAGTATGCTGCTGCTCGCAGCCCCCGGGGCATTGACCTACTATCCCCGGCAGGGATTTGACCGGGTCTGCAATGCCTTTCAATTGCCCCGCATCTGGGGATGGACCTCCTGCCCACCGAAAAAAAAGAGGCCCCCTCACTTGAGGTGCCTCTTTTTTTGAAGCTAGCGAAAGCCTACTCTGCCAGCCGGCTCAGCATCAGCTCCAGGCGTGAAACAGACTCCACCGTGTCACCCGAAAAGGGGTCTGCTACCCGGCTCGTCTCTTCCCACTGAAAAAACTGGTTGTCCTGATCCGTCTCCACCACCTCATAGGTCGTGGTGCTGCTGTCATCCCGTATGGTGATTTGCTCCATGTCTGCATCGTAGGTCCAGGTAAACTGGGTGGTATCCACGATCCCCAGCAGATCAAGGATCTGGGTGCCGCTGCCGTCCTCGGCAAAGGTCATGGTACCCGCATCGGTCAGTTCAAAAGCCAGGAGGGTGTCCCCATCCAACAGTTCCAAGGCATTATAGCCATCGATGTTCCAGTTGCCATCCTTCTTGACCAGGACTTTGTCTACCCCCGGTACACAGGCGGCCAGCATGCCGCTCACCATCAGGCCCATGGCCATAGCACGAAAAGAGAGATCCATAGAAAGACGTTAAGTGAATGATCATTCATCATGGGGGCCAGCATGGCCACCTTCCTCTTAACGGAGGGTAGGTTTCGGGAGTAGCCTGCAAGGCCTGGATTTGGCAAGATAGGCCGGTGGTTTCCCATCCTTTTCCTTCGGATAGCCCGTCTTTTGGTGGGGGCGTGTCCTCCCGGGGGCGCCGCCGCGCCTCCGGGAGGTCGTGTGCTTTCGGGCTCTCCCGCAAGGCGGGATCGGTCCTTCGCTGCGCTACGGACCCAGCCCTCCAGCCCACTCACGCCGCCGCAGGCCATCCGCACCCTTTTGGGCGGCACATCTTGCCGCCTTGCCAAACAATTCCTAGTTTTCGCCCATGAGATATATCCTACTCCTACTCCTGACCCTGGCGGTGGGGGCTTGCCAGCCCGCTGCCACCGATGAGCCCAGCGAGCCCCCCCAGTGGGTGCCCCTCTTCAACGGCCAAGACCTAAGCGGCTGGCGCGTCAAGATTCGCGGCCACGCCCTCGACGACAACTACGGCAACACCTTCCGCGTCGAAGAAGGGGTGATGAAGGTGTCATACGACGCCTACGAAGACTTTTCCGCCCAGTACGGACACATCTTTTACGAAAAGCCCTACTCCTCCTACCACCTGCGGGTGGAGTACCGCTTCACCGGCGAGCAGGCTCCCGGCGGCGAAGGCTGGGCCTGGCGCAACAGTGGCATCATGGTCCACGGGCAGTCGCCCGAGTCCATGTTGCTCGACCAGGACTTTCCGGTTTCGATTGAGGTGCAGCTCCTTGGCGGTCCTGAGGAAGGTGAGCGTTCCACCGCCAACCTGTGTACCCCTGGTACCCATGTCGTCATGGACGATACCCTGCTGGTGCATCACTGCCTCAACTCCAGCTCTGAGACCTATCGCGGCGACCAGTGGGTCGCCGTCGAGGTGCAGGTCTATGCCGACTCTCTCATCCGCCACATCGTGGAGGGCGATACCGTCCTGGAGTACACCCAGCCCCAGATCGGGGGCGGCTCTGTGGCGCCGGTCGACTCCACCGTCAAGGTGGACGGCACCCTGCTGCGCAGCGGTACGATTTCCCTCCAGAGCGAAAGCCATCCCGTGGAGTTTCGCAAGGTCGAGATCCTCGACCTGAGCGGGAAATAGACTGGCCAGGCAGCGGATGTACCCGCTGCTTCGTAATCCAAGAAAAGGGCTGGTGGCTTGAGGCGAAAGACCTCAAGCCACCTTATTTCATTCCGGACTATTATGACCCGATACCTACTCTGGGGCTATCTCTGCATGTTGCCTGTGCTGGGCCTACGGGCCCAGCTGGAGGCCTCGTGGTGGCCCATGCGCGAGGGGCGCGCGCTGCATTTTCTCCAGAGTCCACCCCTGGCGCTTGATAGCGCCCGTTTCCCCTTCTCCTTTGTGGCCAGTACCTCCATGTGCGATGCCGAGGGAAATTTGCGCTTTTATGGCGACTGGCGTACCGTCATGGACAGTTCCCATACCGTGATGCCATTCTCTCAGCCCTTGCTTAACGGGAACCAGGACCGCGTGGTCGGTCAGGTTCTGGCCATCGAGACCCCTGACCCAGATCGTTATCTCTATGCCCTGGCCGAGAAGCCCACCTTTAGCCTGTGGCGGGTGCGGGTGATGGGCATGGATATGCAGCGGCGGGGCGGCCTGGGCGACTTTACCGGCTTTAACCAGCATCTGATCACCACCGGGGATGAGATGGCCATGGCCGGTGGCTACGCATGTGAAGCAGACGCCTATTGGCTGCTCACGGTGAGCAGCGATGTAGGCACGGCGCCTACGGTTTTCCACGCCTTTCGGCGGGCCGACACGGCTTTTGTGGCCACAGGGGTTATCAGCACCATCAACGATTTTGCCTACAAGGGCTGGAGCACCGTCGGGACCGGTACCTTCCGGCTGGCCCCAGATATGACCCAACTGCTCTGTACCGCCTATGACGGCTCGCAGTATAGCGTATGGAAGCTGACTTTTGACCCGCAAAGCGGGCAGGTGTCACAGCCGCAGATGCTCACCGCCACCACGGAGACCATCCCCGCCCTGGCTTGGGCCCCGGGTGGTCGCTATGCCTATGTGGTGCAGGGCCCCAACCTGTACCAGTACGACACCCAGGTGCCCAATCCGATAGGCACCCTGATAGCCGCAGGGGTGGGGTCCACGCTTTTTCCTGCGAGTCTGCAGCAGATCCCGGGAGGGGCGATCCTCGTCACCGCCAAAGGCCGCAACAGCCTGGATATGATCGCTCAGCCCGATCAGCCGGGCAGCGCGGCCGATTTTCGGCCGGATGAGATTTCTTTGACTTACACCCGGGCCCATGATTTTTTGCCGCAGTTCGGGGCCCACTACTTTGCTGGTCCGGTCTTATCCGGTGAGATGCGCGCCGACACCATCCTCTGTCCGGGGGATAGCCTGCGCCTGCGGCACTCCTATGTCTCTCCCGAAGGTTTTGTGTGGTCTCCCCCGCATTTGGTCGATGATCCCCTGGCCCGGGAGCCTATATTTCGTTTTGCCTCCATACCCCGGCAGGACACGGTGGTGCGTATGACGCTGCAACTGAGAAATGGGGACTGTGTATTTCGGGACGTGGTTTCTCTCACCATCAAGGGGCAGCCCGCCCCGCCGCCCATTGTCGGTAGTCGGGTGGTCTGCCCCTACGTAGACTCGGTGCGCTATTGGGTACCCGCCGACACCCTGGGAGGTGGACGGGTATGGCGAGTGACCGGTGGGGAAATACTGGCTGGGCAGGGAAGCGATACCATCTTGGTGCGCTGGTTCGAAGCGCAGGATGCAGAGGTGCGGGTGGCCCGGCAGGGCTGGGACTGTGTGCCCGACACCGGCCGCCTGCCCGTGAGGGTCAAGGTGCGCCTGGAGCCTCCCCGGCCCGCCGGGCCGGTGCTGAGCTGCTGGGAGCCGGGGCAGGCGCTGGGGTATGAGGTCTTCCCCCCCACCCACGGATCGGTCTACACCTGGTACACCCAGGGCGGACAGGTAGAAGCCGGCCAAGGCCGTCCCCGGGCCCACCTGTCCTGGGATACGCCCGGTACCTATCCGGTCTGGGTGGCCGAGCGCAGCGAGACCATCGACACCGTCTGTGATGGGCGCTCCGATACCCTTTGGGTGACGGTCTATGCCGATAGCTCGCGCCTGGCGCTCGCTCGGATGAGCTTTGGCTGGGAGGACCCTGAGCGGATCGTCGGGCTCGGCTGGGCGGCGCTGCATCCCCTGGCCGATAGCCTGACTCTGAACTGGTTACAGGTCGATAGCCTGGGCAACCGGCAGTTCCTGGCCTTTCTCCGGGCCGACTCCCTGCGGCTGGACTACCTTCCCCCGGCTGGTCAGCCGGGAGGGCATTACCGCCTGGAAGCGGTCAACAGCTGCGGCGATAGCCTGCTGAGTGCCTGGCATCAGTTGATCCAGCTGGAGGCAATGGCCCCCGAGGCGGGGCCGATTGCCCTGAGCTGGAG
>RFHL01000458.1 GCA_003696875.1 Bacteroidota bacterium
GTGATATACTCCCCGGAATCCATGAGGGCGTCTTCCAGAGCCTCGATGCTGGCTATTTCCTGTCCGTCTACTTCAGTAATCACAAAGCCCTGCTGAATGCCTCCTTTGGCCATTTTTTCGCCCGCATCCTCGACCATTACCCCTCGGTCCACCCCCAGCTCGCGCCTTTCGGCCTCAGTGAGCAGTCGGAAGTAGCTGTCCCGGAACTCCAGAACGTCTCTTTGGGTATCGACGGCGGATATCGCCGTACTCAGGGGCTTCAGAACGACCGTAAACTCTTTTTCGGCGCGGCCTCGGATCGCCACGATCCGCACCCGGTCGCCGGGGCGAAAGCGACTTACCTGCTCCTGCAGCTCCGACGAGCTGCTGACGGGCACCTGATTGACCGAGATGATCACGTCACCGGGCTCAATGCCCGCTTCGGCCGCACCCAGATCGGCATTGACACTGGACACAAAAGCACCCTTGAGGACACTCAGACCCTCGGCATCAGCCAACTCGGCATCCACAGGGCGAATAGAGACGCCCAGGAATCCCCGGCGAACTTCGCCGAAGGAAAGCAGGTCTTCCATGACCTTACGCACAATGGTGGCCGGAATGGCAAAGGAATATCCGGCATAGTAGCCGGTGCGCGAGGCGATGGCGGTATTGATCCCGACCAGACGACCTTCAAGGTCGACGAGGGCTCCCCCGCTGTTGCCTTTGTTCACAGCAGCGTCGGTCTGGATAAAGGATTCAATGGCAAATTCGGAGTCGGCCCGCAGGAGGTTGATGTTGCGGCCTTTGGCGCTCACGATCCCGGCGGTCACGGTCGAGGTGAGGTCCATAGGATTCCCCACGGCGAGCACCCACTGCCCCACTTCCACCTCATCGGAATTGGCAAAGGTCAGGTGCGGAAACTGCCGTCCGTCGACCTTGAGCAGGGCCAGGTCGGTCGAGAGGTCTACGCCGATGACCTCGGCCCGGAGGGTGCGGTTGTCAAAGAGGGTTACCTCTACGACATCGGCATCTTCGATCACGTGGTTGTTGGTGGCAATGTAGCCATCGGGGGAGATGATCACTCCCGAGCCAGAGGCCATGCTCTGTGGAGCCTCCACTTCCCCTTCATCAAAAAACTCTCGGAAGGGATTGCTGAAGAAATCGCCATTGCGGCTGGGGCGGCGGGCCTGGAAGCGCGACTTGATGTGCACGACCGACGGTCGGGCGGCCTTGGCGGCCTCTACAAAGCTCGGGACGGCGGTCAGGGACTCCACCCGGGCGGGAGCCTCCACCTCTGGCCTGACTTCGGGTTCGGTATAGCGGGAAAAGGCGGCTGGCAGCGGCTCTGCCATGGGATATGCCCGAGGTGGGGCAAAGAAGGCCGCATAGGCGGCTGCCCCGGCCAAAGACCCCAGGGCGGCGAGAAGTAAGCCGCTGCCGATGAGCAAGCCTATCGTTTTTCTGGACATACGAGGAAAGGCTATGAAGGTGGAAGAGACGAAAAGAGGATCAGGGGTGGCCATGCACACTGGCCTTTTTTCTGTAACGCCTTTGAATCTACAGAAGTTTGGTGATGGGGCAAAACCATATATGGATATTCCAATATACGTTATGGTCTGATAAGGACAAAATCCCTTTTCCCCAGCGGCCCAAATGAGGGAATGGATGGCTGAATTCGCCGCAACAGGAAGCGGCTAGTGTCGTAACCTCCTTCAGAGCCGGGGATTCACTATCGGCTTTTTTTGCATCTTTAGCGGATGCCATTTTTGACACATTGCCTCCTCTCCTATGCCTACCCTTCCTTCCAACCAGCGCATGGCCGAGCTGAGATCCCTGCTCAATGAGGGCGATCTCAGCCGCCTGAGCCGGCGGCTTCTCGACTTTTTTGCAGATATCCCTGTGACCCCGGAGATCCGACAGGCGGCCATCCGCCTGCGGGCAGGTTATAATCGCCACGCCAGCCTGGAGCCCGATGCCCAGGACCCCGGTACCCTTGCCGACCTGCGCCGGCAGGCACATGAAGTAGTCGAGGCCCTCGCCACCTATCTGGAACTGCAACAGCCCCTGACTCCTCAGGGCGATCATTCTCCCGACCACAGTCGGGTTTTCTCTGGCCACGGCATTTCCAAAACCTATCAGTCGGGGCGCAATCACTTTGCCCTGCCGGCCGTCGATTTGGAGCTGCGGCTTGGGGAGATCACCGGTATTGTCGGAGAAAATGGCAACGGCAAGACCACCCTCCTGCGCATCGTCGCGGGCGACTTGCGGGCCAGCGAAGGCTCGCTGGCCTACCCCTATATAGAAGACCCAAACGTCCAGGGACTGGACTGGTATCGCATTAAGCAGCACATCGTTTTCATCCCACAACAGCTGGCGCCCTGGCAGGGTCTGCTCAAGGAAAACCTTCACTTCTCGGCCGCTGTCCACGGCATCCGAGGCCGAGAAAATGAAGAACTCGTCGATTTTATGATCCACCGCCTGGGCCTGAGTCGCTATGCCGACAGCCGCTGGAGCGAGATTTCCAGTGGCTACCGCCTGCGCTTCGAGCTGGCCCGGGCCCTGGTGCGTCGTCCTACCCTCCTGCTTATCGACGAGCCCCTGGCCAACCTGGACATCAACACCCAAGAGATTTTCCTACAAGACCTCCGCTACCTGGCCAACTCCAGCCAATACCCGCTCAGCATCATGGTCAGCTCGCAGCACTTGCATGAAATCGAGCGCATCGCCGACCATATCGTCTTTATCAAAAATGGAGAGACCCTCTACAATGGCCGGATCGCCGACTTCGGAGCCGACCGGCAGGAGGATGTCTTTGAGCTTGCTACGCCCTGGACCAAGGGGCAGGTGGAAGCCCGTCTACCGGCGGAGGCGGCGGCCCGGATTGAGGATCGGGGGCACCACCTGATTTTGCGGACCCCTCGGGGCACCGGCAGTCAGCAGGTGCTGACCTGGCTGGTGCAAGCGGGGGTCCCCCTCAATTATTTCCGGGATATCAGCACCTCGACGCTCAAGCTGTTTCGGGAATAGTCCTCACTCAGGCAACCGCTGGCTCTACATCCTTCTCCAGTCGCAGGTTTTCGATGATGAATTGCTGCCGGTCGGGGGTATTCTTGCCCATAAAGTAGGACAGCAATTTTTTGATGGCGGTATCTTTCTGCAGCATCACCGGCTGCAGGCGCATGTCTTCACCAATAAATTGCCCAAACTCATCGGGCGAGATCTCCCCCAGGCCCTTGAAGCGGGTAATCTCGGGCTTGCCTCCCAGCTTGGCCATGGCAGCCAGCTTTTCCTCCTCGGAATAGCAATAGATGGTTTCTTTCTTGTTGCGCACCCGGAAGAGGGGCGTATCCAGGATGTAGAGATGGCCGCCTCGCACCAGATCGGGAAAAAACTGGAGGAAAAAGGTGAGCAGCAGCAGGCGGATGTGCATGCCGTCCACATCGGCATCGGTGGCGATGACGACATTGTTATAGCGCAGGTCGTCGATGCTGTCCTCGATGTTGAGGGCGTGTTGCAAGAGGTTAAACTCCTCATTTTCGTAGACAACCTTCTTGGTCAGGCCAAAACAGTTGAGCGGCTTTCCGCGCAAGGAAAAAACCGCCTGTGTCTCCACGTCGCGGGCCTTGGTGATGGAACCGGAGGCCGAGTCGCCCTCGGTGATAAAGAGGGTGGTAGCGAGACGCTTCTCCTCTACCCCCCGCTTTTGGTTGAGGTGCAGGCGGCAATCGCGCAACTTCTTGTTGTGGAGATTGGCTTTCTTGGCGCGTTTGTTGGCGAGCTTCTTGATACCCGCAATCTCCTTTCGCTCACGTTCTGACTGCTGAATCCGCTTGAGCAGGGCCTGGGCGGTCTCGGGATGCTTGTGTAGATGGTCGTCGAGGGCTTTGGAGAGAAAGTCGTTGATGAAGGTTCGCACTGTGGGGCCTTCCGGGCCTACATTGACTGAGCCGAGCTTGGTCTTGGTCTGCGACTCAAAGACCGGCTCCTGCACCCGGATGCTCACCGCCGCGATGATCGAGGCCCGGATGTCGGTGGTGTCAAAGCTCTTGTTGAAAAAATCCCGCACTGTCTTCACCACCGCCTCGCGAAAAGCCTGCAGGTGGGTACCCCCCTGCGAGGTATACTGTCCATTGACAAAGGAGTAGTATTCCTCGCCGTAGGCATTGCCATGGGTCATGGCCACCTCGATGTCATAGCCCTTGAGATGGATGATGGGATAGCGGATGCTTTCGGGATCGGTTTTATCCTCCAGCAGGTCGAGCAGACCGTTTTTGGAGTAATACCGATCGCCGTTGAAGTAGATCGATAGCCCTGCATTCAGATAGGTATAGTTCTGAATCTGGCTGATGATGTATTCGGGCAGAAAGCGGAAGTGCTTGAAGACCGTCTCGTCGGGCCGAAAGACCACGGTGGTCCCGTTTTCTTCGGTGGTCTTCTTGACCTTGTGGTCCTTGACCAGGACTCCCTGCTCAAACTCGGCCACCTTGAGTTGGCCGTCTCGCACCGACTCCACCCGGAAATAGGTCGAGAGGGCGTTCACGGCCTTGGTCCCCACACCGTTGAGGCCCACGGACTTTTTGAAGGCCTCGGAGTCGTATTTACCCCCGGTATTGATGCGGGACACACAATCGATGACCTTGCCAAGCGGGATGCCGCGACCGTAGTCGCGGACACGCACCTCGCCGTCCTTGACGTCGATCTCGATCTTGCGGCCATTGCCCATCACAAACTCGTCGATGGAGTTGTCGATGACCTCCTTGATCAGGATATAGATTCCGTCGTCCTGTGATGAGCCGTCGCCCAGTTTGCCAATGTACATCCCTGGCCGCAGGCGGATGTGCTCGCGCCAGTCCAGAGATTTGATGCTATCCTCGTTGTATATCGGGGTTTGAGCCATGGTATAGAGGCGGAAGACGAGAATCAAAAAGCGAGACCTTGACTATTCATCTTGATCTCAGGTATCTCTTGATTCTCTTGGTGGAAACAGGGATAAAAAAGGGCAGGACTATGCTATTTTTTTAAGCAAATACTTATCTAAAATGACACACATCGACCCAAATACCATCAATACTAAAAACCTAAGCAAGGTACGAAGAGAAGCCGTATGTTGCAAGCAGCGATAGCACCAATCAGCCCGGCGAAAGCGGCTACAGTCCCGTGGGGGCAAGCCCATGCTTCCCGACCTGGAGGGCCGGGCTACCCTCGCCAATATCTCCTATTCTCCCCGGCCAACGCATGCGTCAAATCCCCAATTTTCCCTATCTTATCCCCCATGAAGTCCTTTTGGCGCTTTCTTTCCGGCTTATTCAAAGTCCTGGTGCGGGGAATTTTCCTTCTGCTAGGGGCCATTGTCCTGATCGGACTCGCCTCTGCGGTGATGTCCATTCTGGATCCAGACCCGGTGGAGCCTGAAGACCAGCCCGTTCATCCGACCGGCTTACAACCATACTCTCTCCCACTCACCGAGGCCGATGGCACGCCCAGCGGCGTGCTCAACCGGCTGGTCTGGCAGGACTATGACCGTGTCACCTATAGCGGCCGATACGGCCTCAGCCTCGCCGAGAAGGAAGCCGACACGGACTTTCGGGAGACCATCATGGAGGGCGGAGACGGCATCGGGAGCTTTTTTGCCGCCCGGCGCACCTACGGGGGGCTGTATCCGGACAACGAGCGGGCCCTCTTCTGGAACTGGCTCTATGAGCGCACCATCACCCGGGACTCGGCCCGGTTACCGGAGCTAATCGCTATCTACGACAGCATCCTACTGACGGACAAGCCCAGCCGGCAGCGCTTTGCAGAGATTGTGGTTTCTTCGATCCAGCATCTGGATTATGTTCTGGTGCACCCCCTCAGCTGCGAGGACTACGTGGCAGAAGACGAGGATTGCAGCCAATTTGGCTGCAAGTGGCATCAGGAGGGCCACGCCTGCCGGCCCGAGGTCCGCTACGGGGTACAGACCCCCTTGGAATTTGCCTATAACCTGGAAGGCGACTGCGATACCCGCGTACTGCTGATCATGCTCATCCTGCGCCAGTACGGCTACGACGCCCGCATGGCCTGGAGCAACTTCTACGGCCATGCCGTGCTGGCCCTCCCCTTGCCCGCTCCGGGCAAGGGTTTTCTCCGGGCCGAGGGCAAAAAGTATTTCCTCTGGGAAACCACCGCGCCCGACTGGCAACTCGGGCAGATCGACGCCCAGTACAACAACCTGGATCACTGGATTCTCATGCGGCGTATGCCCCGCATTGATCAACTGCTCTAACCCCTGTCCTACTCGTATGTACCAACTGTCCGCCGCCGATTTTCATCTGAGGGTCGATCCGATCGGCGCCGAGCTCACCAGCCTGCGCTACCGCGGCGTCGAATACCTCTGGCAGGCCGACCCGGCCGTGTGGGGTCGCCACGCCCCTGTGCTATTCCCCATTGTGGGCAGGCTCAAGGATGACCGCTACCAGCATCAGGGCCAGTGGTATGAGATGAAGCAGCACGGCTTTGCCCGGAACCAGACCTTTGCCCTGCTGAGCCAGAGCGCTGATGCGCTGGCCTTTCGGCTGACCGACAACGATGATACCCGGGCCCAATATCCCTTCTCTTTTGTACTGGATATCAGCTACACGGTATCCGGATCAAGCCTGACGGTCGGCTATCGGGTCCACAATCCTGGCCCTGAGCCCATGCCCTTTTCGATCGGGGCGCATCCCGGCTTCCGGCTCCCGTTGGAGCCGGATACCCAAATCGAGGGCTACGCTATCGTCTTCGACCAACGGGAAACCGCCGAGACCCATCTGATTGAGGACGGCCTCTTTGACGGGCGCACCGCGCCCTGCCTGGAGGAGAGCGACCGCATCCCCTGGCGGACCGATCTCTTCGACGCCGATGCCCTGGTCTTCCACCACCTCCGGTCCCGGGAAGTTGCCCTGGTGTCTCCCTCCGGGCAGGCACGGGTCACCGTCACGCTGGAGGGCTTCCCTTACCTGGGGATCTGGGCCAAGCCCGGCGCACCCTACGTATGCCTGGAGCCCTGGCAGGGGCTGGCCGACTACACCTCGGCCAGCGGTGATCTGCGTGACAAGGCCGGCATCATGCTGCTGACGCCGGGGACGACGCATGTAGCAAGCTATGACATACGGCTCGGGTGATGGATCCTTATTTATTTACCTCAGAGCGCCTCGGGTTTCGAGCCTGGCGAGAAGATGACCTTCCTTCCCTGGCAGCCATGAATGCCGATCCCGAGGTGATGACATACTTTCCGGCGACCCTGAGTGAAGCGGAAAATGCCAAGCTCCTGGCCCGGCTACGGGCCCATGATGCACAGGACGGCTTTACCTTCTTTGCCCCCTGGAGCGACGGCATGATCAGGCCTGGCTGGGGTTTCTGGGGCTCATACGTACCCCATACGAGACCTCCTTCACGCCCTGCGTGGAGATCGGCTGGCGGCTGCGACGCGCCGCCTGGAGGCAGGGATACGCCACGGAGGGAGCGAAGCGCTGCCTGCAATATGCCTGGGAGCACCTGGGGCTGGATGAAGTCGTTTCATTCACCGCTACCATCAACCGCCCCTCGAAGCACATGAGGCAAAAAGCCGGCATGACTTTCTCGGGAACCTTTGCCCATCCCTTGCTGCCGGATGGGTATCCGCTCCAACCTCATGTGCTCTATCGGGTATCCCCGTAGCCGAAGGCTGATTCGCTCCCGCCCCATCCTTTACACATTTGATCATCCTGCTGCCTCACCTGGCAGAGGATTGGCCGGCATTGGTTGAAAATCTTCAACAAACTGACCCCTTAACCGTTTGAAGAGGAGTCTTTCCAACTACTACTTTCCCTTACGTTCGTTTCTGCCTGCCCCCTTGGGGGCGACAGGTACAGCACACCTTTTCCATCCTCATGATCCAAGTCTCCATATTGCCCAGGCTACGCCTGCTTTTGCTCCTCTTACTACTCCCGCTGCTGATAGCAGGCCAGAGTTGGGGCCAATCAAGCTACACCCTGAGTGGCGTCGTACGCGCCAGCGAATCGGGCGAGACCCTCATCGGGGCCACCGTCGGAGCCCCGGACCTCAAGATCGGCACCTATACCAATGACTATGGCTTCTATACCCTCTCGGTCCCCGCGACCGGGGACAGTGTGGAGATCCGCTATGTCTATGCCGGCTATACCACCGAGGTCCGTCGCCTGCTCCTGACCGAAGACCTGACCCTGGATGTAGACATGGGGGTCGCAAGTCTGGAGGAAGTCCTGATTGAAGGCAATTCAGTGCAGGAGCAACTGCAATCGACCGAGATGAGCGTGGAACGGCTCACCATGGCCGACGCCAAGATCCTCCCCGCCCTCTTTGGCGAGGTCGACATCATCAAGACCCTGCAGCTCAAGCCGGGGGTTTCCTCCGGGAGCGAAGGCAGCTCAGGCATCTTTGTACGGGGGGGCGGTCCCGACCAGAACCTGGTTCTGCTGGACAATACCCTGGTGTATAACCCCTCACACCTCTTTGGCTTTTTCTCCACCTTCAATTCCGATGCGGTCAAAGATGTGAAACTGTACAAAGGGGGCTTTCCCTCCCAGTATGGGGGGCGACTCTCATCGGTGATTGATGTGAAGATGAATGAGGGCAATAAGAAAAAGCTGTCCGGTGCTGGCGGCCTGGGCCTGATTGCCTCCCGCCTCACCCTGGAGGGGCCCATCGTCAAGGACAAGGCCTCCTTTATGATCTCCGGGCGGCGGACCTACGCCGACCTGATCACCAGCATCATCAACGAGACGCAAACCGACAATCCAGACTGGAACCCCATTCCAGACTATTTTTTCTACGACTTCAACGCCAAGCTCAACTGGGAAATCACGCCCAAAGATCAGCTCTACCTCAGCGGCTACTTTGGCCGGGACAAGTTCAAGTTTGACGACAGCAGCTTTGATTTCAACTTCAACTGGGGCAACAGCAATGCGGCACTGCGCTGGAATCACCTGTTTACCCCGAAGCTCTTTCTCAACACCAGCCTGAGCTTCACGGACTATCAGTATACGATTGAGAACCAGTTCGACATCTTTTCCTTCAACCTCGGGTCGCGCATCAGCGACCTGAGCCTGCGCACCGACTTTTCCTGGACCCCCAATAACCGCCACGCCGTACGCTTCGGGGCGAGTGGCACCTACCACCGCTTCATCGTGGGCCGGCTCGATGCCGGGGCCAGCGATGAGAGTTTCAGTTTCGAGTCGGGCGATACCTATTACGGGACCGAACTGGGCGCCTACATCTCGGATGATTACGACGTCACCGAGCGCCTCCGCATCAATGCGGGGCTGCGGGTATCGGGCTTTCTGAGCGATAGCACCCTCTACGGGGGGCTGGAGCCCCGCTTCTCCGCCCGCTTTGCCCTCAGCGAAAACATCTCTCTCAAGGCCAGCTATGCCCGCATGATCCAGTATCTGCATCTCGTGGCCAATAGCGGGGCCTCCCTGCCCACCGATATCTGGTATCCCTCTAACCGCAATGTGCGACCGCAAGGCTCGCATCAGGTGGCGGGCGGCATCACCATCGGCATTGGCGATGGCTGGATCATCACCAATGAGATCTACTACAAGTGGCTGCAAAACCAGATTGACTTCCGCGATGCCGCCAACCTCTTCGTCAATGACAATCTTGACCGGGAGTTTGTCTTTGGCAAAGGCTGGGCCTATGGCAACGAATTTTACATCGAAAAAACCAAGGGCAAGCTCACCGGCTGGATTGGCTATACCCTGGCCTGGTCCTGGCGGCAGTTCGAGGGCGTAACTGCCACGGGCGATTTCTCCGTAGACGACCAGATCAATGGGGGCGAGCCCTTTCACCCCCGCAACGACAAGCGCCACGACATCACTGTGGTCGGCATCTACCAGTTTAACAAGCGCTGGAGCGTGAGCGCCGCCTGGGAGTACCGTACCGGCAATGCGGTCACCCTGCCGGTGGGTCGCTTTTTCTCCTTTGGCCCTGACTTCATCACCAATCCGGGGACCATCCCCACCCTGGTGCCCGACTTCGTGGCCCGCAACAGCTTTCGCATGCCGGCCTATCACAAGCTGGACCTGGGGGTTGTTTTCAAGATGTTTCCCAAGTGGGGCGAATCCGACCTCACCCTCAGCGCCTATAATGCCTACAACCGGCGCAATCCCTACTTCATCTTCTTTGAACCCATCCAGGACGTCAACGACGTCTTTACCGGGGCACAAGCCCAGCAGGTGGCCCTCTTTCCCATCATTCCCTCTCTCACCTACAACTTTCGCTTCTGATTGAGAGCCGGGATACTGAGACCCGAGAGACGAGACGGGATCTGCCGACACCCCTCAATCATACATTCTCCCTTCAGATCACTTTTTGCATGAAAACGCTCCGATACCCTTTCCTCCTCCTGCTTCCCCTCTGGCTCATGGCCTGTAACCTCACTCAGGAAGTAGACCTTGAATTGCCCGAATACGACCCGCAGGTCGTGGTCGAGTGCTATTTGCAGCCGGGCCAGCCCTACCTGCTCACCCTGGTGGAGAGCACGGGCTACTTTGAGGATGTGGAGCTAAACTACGTCCGTGACGCCATCGTCACCATCACCCACGAAGGTCAGACCGACACCTTGCAACCCCTGGAGTTTCGCTTTGACGACCCGCTGCTGGGCTTGCTCATAGACACTGCCCAACTGGGTATTCTGCGGCCCATTCTGGGCGATGGGCTGTACTTTTACGGCTCCTTCACACCGGTCCCGACAGACTATAACAGCGACTTCGCACTCAAGGTCCGGCTGACAGACGGGCGGGAGCTCTCCTCCGTCACCCAGATCCTGCCCCCGGTGCCCATCGACACCGTAGAGTGGCGCTTTGATGAGGATTCGCTCGCCTTTTCGCTGACCAAGGTCCAGGACAACCCCAATCAGGCCAACTACTACCGCCGCTTGCTACAGCGGCGCGAGCGCCGCATCAGCCAGGACGGGCAGGATACCACCTGGGTAAGCGACGTAGAGCAGGACTTCACGTTGGATGACGAGTTTTCCAACGGCGAGTTGCTCACCTTCGGGACTCCCTTCGTCTACCGCTACCAGGATACCCTGATCAACACCCTCTACCACATCACGGCTGACTATTACCGCTTTATCACCACCCGGGATGCGGCCATCACGGCGAGTTTTTCGCCCTTTGGGCAGCCCGCCGTCGTCTACAGCAACATCGAAGGCGGCATGGGCATCTTCACCGGGATCAGCTTTGATCGCAAGGTGACGGTGATTGGGGAGTGAGACACAGGCAGGCACAGATTGCAGATCGGGGGCAAAGGCACTATCTTAAGGGCCTTTGCCCCCAAGTCATTCCCTCCCCCTATGCCTGCCCACGCCCTTCGCCCCCTCTGGGGCCTGTTGCTCCTGCTCGCTTGCCAACCCCCGGCACCAACGGTTGACACGCCCCCTAACATCGTCCTGATTTTCGCCGACGACCTCGGCTACGGGGATCTCTCCTGCTACGGCAATCCTGTGATTCATACCCCCCACCTGGACCGCATGGCCCAGGAAGGGGTTCGTCTCACCTCCTTTTGTGTGGCGGCCTCGGTCTGTACACCTTCCCGGGCGGCCCTGCTTACAGGCCGCTACCCCATCCGCCATCTGCCCGGCAACCTGGGTCCCGAGTCCATGCAGGGCCTGCCCGAGACCGAAATCACCCTGGCCAACCTCCTCCAAGACCAGGGCTACGCCACCATGGCCATCGGCAAGTGGCACCTGGGCCACGCCACCGATGCCCTCAAGCCTACCGGACGCGGCTTCGACCGCTTTTATGGCCTTATGTACAGCAATGACATGATTCGCCCCTGGGTCAATACCGACTCCCTGCTCATGCTGTACGAAAACGAAGTGCCGGTACGCGAGGTCGGCTACGAACAAGCCAACCTCACCCGGGCCTACACCCGGCAGGCCCTCGACTTCATCGCCGAAAACCGGAATGGCCCCTTTTTTATGTACCTCCCCTACGCCATGCCCCACCTGCCCGTCTCGGCGCCGGAAGACGCCATGCAGGCTGCCGGTGGCCACCGCTACCGGGCGGTGATCCAGGACATCGACGCCGGAGTGGGCGCCATCCTGCACCAGCTCGACAGCCTGGAGCTGGATGACAATACCCTGGTGGTTTTCACCAGCGACAATGGTCCCTGGCACAACCTGCCCGACCGCATGCTGCAACGAGGCAATGAGCGCTGGCATACCGGCAGCACAGGCCCCCTGCGCGGAGCCAAGGCTACCACCTACGAAGGCGGCTACCGCGTGCCCGCCATCCTGCGTTGGCCGGGCCAGCTACCAGCCGATCGCCGCGAAGGACTCATGACCAGCATGGACCTCTTTGCCACCCTCGCGCACCAGGCGGGCGCACTCCTGCCCACCGACCGGCCGCTGGACGGCCGCGACATGTGGTCCTTTCTCCTGGGCGAAGGGCCCGCCCGGGATACCCTTTTCTACGTCAACCACCGACGGCTGGAAGCCGTTCGCATCGGAAACTGGAAGCTGAGACTGGACCGCGAAGAGGGCCCCCAACTCTTCCATCTGGACGAGGATCCCGGAGAGATGTATAACCGCTACGAGCGCGAAGGCGAAACCGCCGCCGCCCTGCGGGCGGCGATGGAGGCCTTCTCGGCGGAAACCGATGCCTCCATCCCAGTAGAATTATTCGGGGAGGAGGGCCAATAGGCCTTTCAAAAAGTCATTGCTCCACCAGCGAGACTCGGGCAAGGCCTGCCCCAGTCGCACCGCCACCAGCTGTCGGCTGGGGATGATTACAACCTGTTGTCCCTCAAAACCCAGGCACATGTAGGCATCTTCGGGCACATCGGGCCAGTACTGCGTGCTCGCCGGGTCGGTGGCCCGGGTCCAGAACTGGGCCCCGTAGTTCCCCTCCGGAGCGGTGGGCGTGCGGGTGCCGGCATAGGTCGCCCATCCCTCTGGCAGAAGCTGCTGCCCCTGCCAGACGCCTTCCTGGAGGTAAAGTTGCCCAAACGTAGCCCAGTCACGGGCGGTGGCCCACATGAAGGAAGAGCCCACATAGGTGCCACCCGCATCCGGCTCCATCAGCACGCTGGTCATGCCCAGCGGCGCAAAGAGCGAGTCGTAAGGAAAGCGCAGGTAGGCTTCATGGGTAGGGAATTGCCGCCGGATGATACCGGAAAGGATGTTGGTGGTGCCGCTGGAGTAGCTCCAATGGGTGCCGGGCGGGTGCGCCAAGTCCAGACTCTGGGCGTAGGCCCCGGCGTCAGGACGCAGGAAGAGCATGCGGGTCGCGTCGGTATGACCAAAATAAAACTCATTGAAAGCCAGGCCGCTGCTCATGCGCATGAGCTGATCCAGGGTGATCTCGGCGCGGGCATCACCGGTCCAATCAGGCACAGGGGCCGGGGCCTCCGGATCCAGTTTTCCTTGCTTGACCAGCAAGCCGATCAGAGCCTGGGTCACACTCTTGGTCATAGACCAAGCGGCCATGCGGCTATCCGGCCCGAAGCCGGGCCCGTAGGCTTCACCTACCCGCTTGCCCTGATACAGCACCACCAGCGCCCGGGTGCGCACAGGCTCGGCGGAATTTTCCTCCTCCACCCAGCTTTGCAGATAAGCCGCCAGGGCGACCGAATCGACCCCCACCGGCCAGGGCATGGTGTCGGGGATAGCCCTCACCGCCGTCAATCCCTCTCGGGGATTGATCGGTATCTGTGCGTGCAGGGCTTTCGGAGACATCCCCGCCAGCAGGGTACAGCCCAGGCCTTCACGGTAAAGGGCCCGTTTGGGAAAAAGGCCCAGCGCCCGGGCCGTAACCAGTCCCTCACCACGGTCGACCTCAGCCGATACCAGGCTCGCGTAGGTTTCCAGTTCCTCGGCCCAGACCGAGGCTTCTTCCCGATCGGCTACCAGTACGCAAGAACAGAGGATCTTGGCAGAATAGGCCGAGAGGACCGGCAGCAGATAGGCGGCGGTCCCCGCCAGCAAGAGTACTAGCAGTAACGCACTGCTAACCCATATCAAACGTCGTTTCATAGCCAACTAGATTATTCGGAGGAATGGGCCATCTGCTCCAGCGCCTGGGCCAGATCGGCGATCAGGTAGCCGGCATCTTCCAGGCCCACATAGAAGCGGACCATGTTCCAGGGGAGGGTGGTCTGGTTGTAGTTGGCGGAATCGTAGAGGGCCGAAATCGGGAAAGCCAGGGATTCGTAGCCGCCCCAGGAGCAGGCCAGCAGGAAAGTCTTGAGGGCATTGCAAAAGCGGTCGGCCGCGGCGATGTCCGCCGCCTTGAGAAGTACCGAAAACTGCCCGGCAGGATGCTTCATCTGCCGACGAGCCAGCTCATACTGCGGAAATTGGGGCGAAAAAGGGTAGAGTACCCGCTCTACCAAGGGATGCGCCTCCAGAAAGGCTACCACCTTGGGCGTGGTCTCGGCTACCCGCTGCATGCGCAGCGGAAGGGTACGCAGGCCCCGCAGCATGAGCCAGGCGTCATGCGGGGAGAGGATGCCCCCGAGGGTCATGTACTCGCTGGCAAAGATCTTTTCGGCCCGGGCCCGGCTGGTGCAGAGGACGCCGGCCACCACATCGGAGTGACCGTTGAGGTACTTCGAGGCCGAATGCATCACCATATCGACCCCAAGGGTCAGCGGTTGCTGGTTGAGGGGGGTGGCATAGCTATTGTCCAAAGCGGTGGTGATGCCGTGTGCCCGGGCGATCGCCACCACGGCGGCGATGTCCTGCAGCTCAAAGGTCATGGAGTTGGGCGACTCCAGCATGAAGAGCTTGGTCTCGGGCCGGATGGCCTCGACGAAGTGGGCCGGATCGGTGCCGTCCACAAAGGTGGCGGTCA
>RFHL01000459.1 GCA_003696875.1 Bacteroidota bacterium
CACGCCACCCAGCAGCACGCCAGCCGGGGCCAGGCCCATCAGCAGCAGCGCGGCGGCGCGACCTTGCCGCCCCCCGCCTTCCGGCTTGCCGCCCCCGTGCAGCGCGAGGCGGAGGAGGTTCCCTACATGTCCTATGCGCCTGAGGCAGAAACAGCGGTTTCCCTGACCCAATCCCCGGTTCCGAAGGTGCCGGAACCGGCGACCCTACACCAGAGCGTGGCCAACTTTCGGCATTTTTCCCTCCCCGGCAAGATACAGGAACTCCAGCGCTATCAGCGCTATCTGCAGGAGGTGCCTGCAGAGCCCTGGGTTTGGGAGCAGGCCCAGCAGCTTAGGGCAGAGATTGACCATGACCTCAGGCCTCGATCCCGATATGTCATTCGTCGCCTAAACAATCTTGTTACAGATATAGAGGTTTTCGAAGAAAAATATGCCACCCGGGATTCGCGCCATGTGGACTTTACCCCCCGCTTTTACAGCAATGTTGCTGGGGGGGGCGATCGGCCTACCAGAGACACCGCCAAGCGGGCACTGTCTCTCAAAAAAGAGATCGAAGCATTGCTCATGTCCCCCACGCCGGGCAACTATCAAAAGGTATATGAGAAGTTGCCTGACCTGGAAAGCGAAGTAAAGTCGGTCCAGAATAAATGGGAGGGCTATCGGGAAGACACCACCAAGGGGGCAGGGCGGGTGAAGACTGGACTAGAGGTGACTAAAGAAATCGGGAAGGTAGCCTCCGTCCCTACTGCCTTAAATGTTAGTTATGACATCTTTGCCGATGGCGGCAGTAAACTCATGGAGCAGTATGCTGAAGGGAAGGGAATGGATTATATGGCGGTCGTTGGCCATGTAGTCAAGAAGCAAGCCCTCGGATTCCTTGCGAATAAGGTGGCGGGGGGGCTCCCCGGCGGGAAAAATCCTGTGGTCAAAGGGGCCTACAGCGGAGCCTTGAGCAATGCCATGGAACAGGTCGCGGACGGGGTTGGCCACGCCGCAGGCGTAGGGGACAAGAAGCCCTTTTCCGGGAAAGAAATCGCAAAAGCTGGGGTATGGGGCGCCTTGAGCGGGTTGATGGGGCAAAAGAAAAAAACAAGCTCTTCCGAATAACCCTGAACGAGCCAGGAAAGAAAAGCGCAAAGCCGAGAAGCGGGCCCGGAAAAACACCCGGCGGCTCAAGCAGGGGGAGTAGGGAACTGTTGCGCTTGATCGCTTTCCCTTGCCAAGCGGTGACGACCCGAGCCGGAGGCCGATGGCACCCGCCGCTGGTAACCCCTACCGCATCCCCAGCTGCGCCTCCACCTCGGGTAGCAGCTCGTCGCGCACCCAGGAAAAGCCCGGCTCGAAGGCCAGCAGGCGGCGATAGGTGCGGCGGGCCTCGGCCAGCTGGCCGGTATCGGCATAGGCCCGGCCCAGCCAGGTCAGGCTGTGGAGGTAGAGCCAGTTGGCCTGGCGCAGCGCTGGGCGCGCCTCGTAGAGGCGGGCCGCCTCGGCAAAGTACTGGATGGCCTTGGCCTTGTCGCCGCCCAGCCAGCCCGGGGCATGGTAGTACATATTGGCTTTTTCCACCCAAGCCGCCGG
The DNA here is from genome assembly GCA_003696875.1 of Bacteroidota bacterium. GTDB lineage: Bacteria > Bacteroidota > Bacteroidia > J057 > J057 > RFHL01. Next base: position 1,579 of record RFHL01000459.1, read on the forward strand.
CTCCTGCGGGTCGGCCGCCATGGCCTGGTCCAGGTAGCTGCTGCTGCGTGGCCCCAGGTAAACCGCCTTGGCGGGCGACAGCCCGATCCGCATCGCCAAGAGGGCCCCTTGGGTAGCGTAGCCCCGGGCCGCCCCGCCGGGCAGGGCAGTGAGGGCCTTGAGATAGCCCTCGGTCCGGTCCAGCCGGGCCTCGACTTCATCCTCCTGGCAGCGATCTTCTCCGATGCACCAGGCGATGAGGCCATACTCCGCCAAGGCGAGCTCGTACAGCAGATCGGCGTCCCGCTGCTGCCGGCGCTCGTTTTCGGCCTTCAGGTCCGCGATGCCCGCTTCCCAGCGCGGCCGTCGCCGGTGAGATAGGCCGCGTAGATTTCTTGGCGCAGGTTAGCCGTTTGGGCTCCCACCAGCACCGGCAATCCCAGGATCAGCCCCCAGGTGAGCATGCAGGTTTTCATGTCACGGATAACCTCGCTCGCGGGTCCTTTGTTCGGGGCGGAACGCTCCGACTTCTCCCCCCCAATTTGTATCTTTGCCCCTATGAGCCAGCGCCTATCCCCCGAAGACCTCTCCCTGATCCGCAAATTTTTTGGCGAAGACCTCGAAGGCCTCGACTTGGAAGCCTTCCGGGCGCGGCTCAAGGCTGCGCGCAAGAAGTATCACCCCGATAACTTTACCCACCTTGGCGACGAGACCATCCTGGAGATGGCCAAGGACCGCTTTCAGCAAATCGAGGCCCTCGCCGGCCGGGTCGAGGCCCACTTTGCCGCCCAGGTAGATCGGGATGCCGCCCTGGCCGAGGCAGCCCCCCGGGTCGTCTATGCCTCCGACGGGCTCAAGATCGACATCATGACCCGGGACAAGGCGCTCAAGTACCAGCTCTTCGGGACCAGCCTCATCTTTCGCGGCGACCAGCGTACCCTCCCCGGCACGGGTGCCCGCCTCATCGCCCTGGAGGACTACAGCCCCCGCATCACCAGCGGCTTTCGCGACAACATCAAGGTGCACCTCGCCTTTGGACCTGAGACGCCCCTGGAGGCGGTGGTGGAGTGGCTTTACCAGCATATCTCCGGCCGTACCAGCACCTTTGTGATCGAGGGAAAGGTCGTGCCCGTGGCCCCCGGGCCTATTTTGGCCGCCATCCGGCAGGAGTCCCGCCGGGAGTTGGGGGCGGGCAGTTGAGGGTTGGATAGTTCGTGGTTCCTGGCTGGGACAGAAACGAAAACCCGGTTTCTTCCTACACAGGTGGGGCAGCAGTACCCCATAAGCAGGGGGGAAATGCGCCTTGGCACATTTCCCCCCTGAGTGGCTACCGTACACTGGCGATACTTAGTCCTGCGACCAGCCGGGGCGACGGCCGGGCGTGTAGGGCGCACCGGTCTTCTCCAGCTCGGTTTCGAGGGCCTCGACCGCCTTCACGAGGGCGGCCAGGTCGGTCTTGAAGGTCTCAAACTCCCGGCTCGCAATGTCAAAAGACACCCGCATGGTGCCGGTCGGGGCCGAGGTGGACTCCCACAGGCCCCAGGTGACGACCCCGAGGCGGTCGCTCAGCGAGGGTGGCGTCTCAAACTCCCGGGAACTGAGGCTGCGGTCGCCTTCGAGCTGGCGCTCCAGCTCCATGAGCTGGGTCTCCACCAGGCGGGCCTGCGGCAGCAGGCTGCGTATGGGCACATATGTCTGATCTTCCCGCTGGGGCAGGGGCCTAAACTGCTCGAGGTTCTTGGCCACATGCTCGGCTATGGTCTGCGCACTCACCCCATCATCGACGC
>RFHL01000460.1 GCA_003696875.1 Bacteroidota bacterium
GAACCCAGCCGTCAATGGCTGGAAAGGTCCACCGGTTACAGTGTTTGAAGTACCCGAACCAACCACGCAGAGTGCGGTTGACGTCTGCTATGATAAATTCCAAGCTGTGCCCGTTACATCGCCTGGTCTTGGCCCGCACCGTATCTCGAAGCTTCTTCAGGCTCTTCTTGCGGGGCCAACGAGTGCCGCGCTCAAAGTGATAGCCGAGAAAATCGAAGCCCAGGCCGCGTACCGTGGCATCGACCAATCGGGTCTTTTCGGGATGCAACCTCAGGTCCTTGGCTGCACACAGCTGTTGAGCAAGCCCAAGGGCTGCTTCGGCCTCCCCATGGCTGCGGCACAGGATGACAAAATCATCGGCGTAGCGCACCATGGAAAACCCAGCCGCCCTCATGGCAACGTCGATCGAGTGCAAGTAGACATTGGACAGCAAGGGGCTGATCACCGCCCCTTGAAGAGCCCCCGTTTCGGGGCTCCAATGGGCCAGACCCTCCACGATGTCTTGCTTGAGGAAGGCCTCGATCAGGGCCAGAATCCTTCCATCGCCAATGTATGTGCGCACTTCGTCCATGAGCTGAGCATGCGGGATGCTGTCGAAGTACGTGCTAAGATCGGCGTCCACAACATAGACGTGTCCTGCCTTGAGCAGGCGATCGACCTCTCTCAGTGCATCCTTGCATCCTCGCTCCGGGCGGACTCCCTACCTTGTTTCAACGAACTCTCGCTCGAAAATCGGTTCGATCACAAGGCGAAGGGCGGCCTGGACGACGCGGTCTCGCACACAGGGAATACCGAGCGGCCTCTTGGCCTTGGAACCCGGCTTGTCTATGTAGACCCGTCGGATCGGCCTTGGACGATACCTGCCCTCCTGCAGTTCCTGATGCAGTCGGGTGAGGTTGTCATCGAGGTTGCGCTCGAAGTCCCGGATGCTCTGGCGGTCCGTTCCCGCACTTCCCTTGTTGGCCTTCACCGTAAGCCATGCAGCGTACAGGGTGCTGGGCCTGTAGACCTTATCAATCAGACTGAACCATACGCCTCCTTTCACCCCCTTTTCGAGGGCCTCCAGCATGCGCTCCGTCCACACGGAACGTTCC
>RFHL01000461.1 GCA_003696875.1 Bacteroidota bacterium
GCTGTCACTTGCCGAGGTGGCCCCACCATTGAAGCGGTAGACGACATAGTCGGTCAGGTCTACACTTACGTCGAGGGGATTGTAGATCTCCAGGGCTTTGTTGCTGCCAGAGCCTTCGATGTATTCCGAGAAAAACAGGTCACTGCACTGGGCGAAGGCACCGGAGGAACCGGCGATCAGGCCCAGCATCGCAATCAGGATGGATAATCTTTTTTGCATAAGCTGGATATTGGGTTGTAGGTTATGGAAAAGGAGGAAAAGGAGCGCGTGTGCGCAAATATAGGCAATGCCCGTTGATCCCGGGCGGGAGTGACGTTATGAAATTGTAATCCTTAACCAGAGAGGCTCAGGCTCAGGCCGTCGTAAGCCAGATTCATGCCGGGAGGGAGGCCGGCCTGAACTTCGGCATGCAGGCCCATGAGGTGACTGATGTGGGTAAACCAGGCCTGCTCCACCCCTAGCTCTTGCGCCAGGTCCAGGGCCTCGGCGAGGGTGAGGTGAGAGTGGTGAGACTCTTGTCTCAAGGCATTCAAAACCAGTACTTTGACCCCTTTGAGCCGCTCGCGCGATGCGGCGGGGATGACCTTGGCATCGGTGATGTAGGCAAAGTCACCTATCCGAAATCCCAAAACAGGCATCTTGCCATGCCAGACAGGGATCGGAGTGAGTTCATATTCGCCTACCCGGAAAGGCTTGTCCGGGTCAATCTCGTGCAGCTCCAGGCGGGGTACCCCTGGGTAGCTGGCATGCTCAAAGATGTAATAAAACTCCCGGCGCAGGTGCGCCAGCGTCTCAGAGGTCCCGTAGATCGGCATATCCCGCCGCTGCAGGAAATTAAAGGCCCGTACATCATCCAGGCCCGCTACATGATCCTTATGACTATGGGTAAATACGACGGCGTCAAGGGTCTGTACCCGGGCTCGGAGCATTTGCTGGCGAAAGTCTGGCCCGGTGTCGAAAACGAGGCTCGTCTGCGCGCTGCGCAACCAACCAGAACTGCGCAGGCGATGGTCGAGGGGATTGGTCGACTGGCAGACGGGACACGGACAGGCGATGACCGGTACCCCCTGCGAGGTGCCGGTCCCAATAAAGGTAAAGGTGCAGGGTGCATCCATGAGTTCGAGGGCCTAAGCCACTTCGGCCTTGCATTGGGCGACCAGCTTGATCTGGTCTGGGGTGAGGGCCGATTCGTCTATCTCCAGGTCGCGGATGATTTCGGCCAGGGTGCCGATCTTGCTTTCCAGCGGGTGAAACTTGTTGATAATGATCATCTTCTGCGCTTGCACCACACAATATCCCCCTTTGAAGTTGCCTTTTTCGTAGCGAATGGAATAGCCCTGATCCTTGAGGATCGTCTGGAGTTTTTCCTGGGTGTTGCGGGTGATGCGCATGGCGAGAAGCAGTTGGGGCAAGGCTGGCTTGTTCGGGCCAAAGATACGAAAAATACGGCGACCTCAGGCCTGTCGGGCCTGATAGGCCCGGGCGGTTTCGGCGATCACCGTTTCGATGGGCGTATACCGAAAGCCCAAGGCTTCGATCTTGCTGCCGTCGTAGCGATGGCTCTGCGTGCCACTACGCATGTTTTCCAGCGTAAGGGGCAGGTCCCGCCCGGTCAGGCGGGAGAGCTGTTCGGCCAGCCAGCCGGCGGCTATGGCCA